>JACCSL010000930.1 GCA_013812995.1 Ardenticatenales bacterium
GCTCCGTGTCCCCTCTCCCGAAATCGGGAGAGGGGCGGCCGAAGGCCGGGGAGAGGGCCCTCCACGCAGAGCCATGACTCAACCACATATTCCAGCAGAACCAGATACGCAAAACGACTCCTTTCCAAATATTACGTTTTACGTTTTACGTTTTACTTCATGACCATAACCTACCCATCCCGCCTGTACGACTGGAGCAAAGCACCCCTATGCTAGCAAAATTTTCTCAGGAAACGCGCGCGGCGGCCCTGGCGGCCCTCACCCCGGAGCAGCCCTTCGACCTGCTGATTATCGGTGGCGGGATCACGGGGGTTGGAGCGGCGCGGGATGCGGCCCTGCGCGGCTATCGTGTGGTGCTGGTGGACAAGCGCGATTTTGCCAGTGGCACCTCCTCGAAGAGCACCAAGCTCGTCCACGGAGGGCTGCGCTACCTGGAGCACTTCGAGTTTGCCCTCGTCTTCGAGGCACTCCAGGAGCGGCGCGTGCTTCTGGAACAGGCCCCGCACCTCGTCCAGCCCCAGCCGATTCTCTTTCCCATCTACAAGGGGGCCGAGAATGGCTTCCTCAAGATGACGGCGGGCATGTGGCTCTACGATACGCTCAGCCTCTTCCGCAACGTGCGCCGCCACAAGATGCTGGGGCCGGGCGGGGTGGAAAAGAGTGTGCCCGGCCTGCGCGACGAGAATCTGACGGGGGCCGCCCACTTCTACGATGCCAACACTCACGACGCGCGGCTGACCCTTGCCAATGCCCAGCAGGCGCACGCCGCGGGGGCCGCCCTGCTCACCTACTGTGCCGTGCAGGATTTCCTGCGCGATGACGAGGGCGCGCTGGTAGGCGTTCGCGTGCGGGACGAATTGGCTGGCAAAGACTATGAGATCCACGCCCGGCTCCTGCTCAACTGCACCGGCCCGTGGACCGATACCGTCATCCAGATGGCCGATCCCAGCCAGCCCACGCGGCTGCGCCCCACCAAGGGGGCGCACCTCGTCTTTAGCCGCGAGCGGCTCCCGCTGGACGAGGCCCTGATGGTCAGCGCGCCGCAGGACAACCGTCCCGTGTTTATCATTCCCTGGCGCGGCGAAACGATTATTGGCACGACCGACACCGACTACGAGGGCTCCTTCGATGATATTCCCGTGACGGCGGAGGATGTCACCTACCTGCTGGAGGTCGCCAATTACAGCTTCCCCGAGGCGAACCTGACGGCGAGCGATGTTCAATCGTCCTGGGCTGGGCTGCGCCCCCTCATCCAAGACCCCTCTGCCGAGAGCGAGGGCGCGACGAGCCGCGAGCACGAAATCTGGGAGGCTCCCGAGGGGCTCATCAGCATTGCGGGCGGGAAGCTGACCACCTACCGGATCATGGGCCGCCAGTTGATTGATGTCGCGGCGCAAAAGCTAGAGGAGCGGGTGGGCCTTCCCGAGCGCCCTGCCATCGACACCGCCGCCCTGCCCCTACCCGGCGCGGAGCAGCCGCTACCACAGGCCAACCCCACCCGCCTCCCCGATGATGTGTGGACGCACCTCGTGCGCTACTACGGCGTCCATGTGTACCGCATCGCCGAGCGGGTGGCGAAAGATGCCATGCTGGGCGAGCGACTCATTGAGGGAATGCCCTACATCTGGGCCGAGCTGCCGCACGCCGTCGAGAACGAGCAGTGCCTGACCGCTGATGATTTCCTTGCCCGCCGCTCCTGGCTCATCTACGAGGCACCGCATCGGGGGCGCGAGGTGCTGGACGAGGTGGTGCGCCGCCTAAGCACGCTGCTGGGCTGGGATGAGCCCCGCTGTGCACGGGAGCGGCAACGTTACGAGCACGAGTTGAGTCTGCTCGTGGGTCAATAGGGGGAAGCCATCATGGATGAACGCATCGAGGTCATTGAGGGAAATATCACGAAGCTGGCAGTGGATGCCATCGTCAACGCGGCGAACAGCACGCTGCTGGGCGGCGGGGGCGTGGACGGGGCCATCCACCGCGCGGCAGGCCCCAAGCTCCTTCTGGAATGCATGACGCTGCGGGGCTGCGCCACCGGCGAGGCGAAGATCACCAAAGGCTACAACCTGCCTGCGCGCCATATCATCCACACCGTGGGACCGGTCTGGCATGGGGGACAATCCGGGGAAGACGACCTCCTGGCAAGCTGCTACCGACGCAGCCTGGAACTGGCCGTGCAACACGATGTCAAAACCATTGCCTTCCCCGCGATTAGCACGGGCATCTATCGCTTTCCCCTGGAGCGCGCCACGGAAATTGCCGTGCGAGAAACCAGGAATTTCCTGGCGCAGAACGACGCCATCGAAAAGGTGTGCTTCGTCTGCTTCGACCAAAAGACTTACGACTGTTACCAAGCGATACTTGCTAGCAGATCATCCACTGTCTGATTTCAAAAGCGGATTAAAGGAGGTAGCCATGATGCGTTTTCCCTGTATTTTGTGCTCTTGGAATTGCTCTCTCTGTTGACCCTTTCTTGTAACCTCTATGGCGGCTCGGAATGGGAACTCGCCTATGCTCACACCCCGACTGGCGAACACATATCACAGGGGCATGATAGCGATAGGATCGCAATCCGCTGGTTCATTCGTTAAACTGGATTCTTTTCCAACGCCTTTAACAGCACTACCACCCGCGCCTCATCCGGGTGAAGCCCGGCCAGCGTCTCTGCCTCCTGCGTGGCCAGCGCTGCCAGCGCGTTGAGCAACGTCCCATCGAGGTAGCCGTCCAGTACGCGGGGGTGGATGTAGTATTGGCGGCAGATCGTGGGCGTGTTGCCTAGCTGCTCCGCCACCTGCTCTACCACCTGCGCAATCGCCTGCCTGCGCATCTGCTCAGACTCCAGAGCGTCACACGCCTCCAGCACAAGCGCCGCCGTGACAGTGCCCGCCCAGGTACGAAAATCCTTCGCCGTGATGTCCTGTCCCGTCGCCTCGCGCAGATAGTCGTTCACCATACCGGAATCAATGGAGCGGCACTGCCCCGTCTCATCGTAATATTGGAACAACTCATAGCCCGGTAGCTCCTGGCAAGCGTGGACGATGGCGGCAAGCCGTTTGTCCTTGATGTGAATGGTGTGACGCTTGCCACTCTTCCCCCGGAACGAGAAATGAATCGTGCTTCCCTCTACCTCTACGTGACGGTCATGCATCGTCGTGAGACCGTAATGCTTGTTATTTTTGGCATACTCGCGATTGCCCACGCGGATGAGCGTCGTTTCCAGCAGGCGCACGACACAGGCCAGCACCTTCTCGCGCGGGAGACCAGGGCGCTTCAGGTCCACCTCAACGCGCTGGCGCAGCACTGGTAGCACCTCGCAGAAGGCCAGCATCCGCTCGAACTTCGCCTCGGCGCGCACCGCCTGCCAGCGGGGGTGATAGCGGTACTGCTTGCGCCCCTTCTCGTCCCGCCCCGTTGCCTGAATGTGACCGTCCGGGTCAGGGCATATCCACACCTCCGTCCACGCCGGTGGAATCGCCAGGGCCTCCAGCGCCGCGCGACGCACCGGGTCAGCGATGCGCGTGCCATCGGGGGCAACGTAGCTGAAGCCGCGCCCCTGCCGCCTGCGCCGGATGCCTGGCATCTCGTCGCTCACATGGCTCAGCCCTGCCGCCCGCGCGGACTCCTCGGGGTCCGGCCTGAGAGAATCGTAGTCCATGCGTTGCCCCTGCCTTGCTCTGATTTTCGTGGCGTCAAAGCAATGGTGGTGCCATAATGAGGCCATCGTCAGCCCAACAGGAGGAAATCATGAATACAATTTCCAACAATGATGAATATACGCTCAATAGCAGAGGTGTCGCTGGTAGTCACGCCAGTTTTGGCAAATGAATAGGAATAGAGAGATGAAAAGAAAGTACTTCAAAAACGTGCTGTTAAGTTGTTTTGTGGTTTTTTGCTTACTAATTGTGTATTTTATATACCAATATTTTGAGATGGTACGGATAATGGACGCTACTTGGGAGAAACGCCAAAGCGTAACAAGCCATCTATCCATTGGTATGAGTCAGGCCGAGGCAGAATCGCACCTTTATGAAGCAGAAGCAATCTACCAATGTAACCAAGACCCATATATACGCGACTATGTTCTATTTCATCAAGATGTCAGTTTTGCTACTGCCATCCTGTTAGAATTTGCCGAAAGTGATAATGGATTGGTGCTCCGAAATATCTATAACGTGGACCCGGATGTTCTAGCAGCCTATATAGAGCCTTGCCAACGCATTCATCTTGAGCATAAATAGCAGCCGCTATAACGTAGGACGCCTACTTGATACCGTTCACCCTTACTCTGCCGTTCGTCGTCACTTTTGCCTTTTAACTTTTGCCTTTTGCCTTTCCGTTCTACAGCACCGTCCCCGGATCCACGTCCACCTCCCAGCCGATGCCGGGCGGAGCCTCCCGCACGAGGTAGCGCGCGTAGGCCCCGCGCACGAGGAGCTGCCAGCGATACTTGCCGCGCAGCTTCCCAAAGAAGGACGGTGCCGGGCCAATGACCTCCGTCCCTGGCAGGCCAAGCTGGGCACAGCGCACGCGCAGCCGCAGCGCCATCTGCTCGGCCTGCTCCTGGGCAGAGCGCGGCGAGGCGTCGCTGTAGACGAGCTTCACGAGGGGCGAGAAGGGCGGGTAGGCGTGCTCGCGGCGGAAGGCCAGCTCGTAGCGGTAGAAGTCGTGGTAGTGGTGGCGGCTGGCGCACTGGATGGCATAGTGCAGCGGGCTGTAGGTTTGCAAAATTACACGCCCACTCAGCACGCCGCGTCCCGCGCGCCCGGCCACCTGCGTGAGCAGCTGGAAGGTGCGCTCCCCCGCCCGAAAGTCCGGCAGGTGCAGCGCGGTGTCGGCGGAGATAACGCCCACCAGCGTGACGAGCGGCAGGTCTAGCCCCTTGGCAATCATCTGCGTGCCAATCAGAATGTCCGCCTGCCCGCCCGCGAAACGAGTCAGCAGCCGCTCGTGCGCACCGCGTCCCTGTGCCGTGTCGCGGTCCCAGCGGAGAATCCGCGCCTCCGGGAAAGAGTGCTGGGCAAATTCCTCCACCTGCTGCGTCCCCACCCCGAAATGCTTCACACGCGGACTGAGGCAGCGCGGACAATGCTGCGGCATCGCCACAGCGGCGTTGCACTGGTGGCAGAGTAGATAGGGCAGGCCCCGATGAGAACTCATCGGCACATCGCAGTGCTCGCAGGACTGGACCCAGCCACAATCGCGGCACATGACGAAGGAGTGCGCGCCCCGTCGGTTGAGGAATAGAATCACCTGCTGCTTCGCCGCCAGGGTCTGCTCGATGGCCTCCTGGAGGTCCCGCGAGAAGATCGAGGTGTTGCCCATGCGAAGCTCCTGGCGCATGTCCACGATTTGCACCGGGGAAAGCGCCCGATCCATCACGCGGTGCCCCATCTCCAGCAGCCGGTAGCGCCCCTGCTCGGTGCGGCGGTAGCTCTCCAGGGAGGGCGTCGCGGAGCCCAGCAGCACCGTGGCCCCGGTGAGTTCCGCCAGCTTTTCCGCCACGTCGCGGGCGTGGTACTGGGGAAAGCGGTAGCCGGGCAGATGGCCCTGCTTGTAGCTCCACTCGTGCTCCTCGTC
>JACCSL010000940.1 GCA_013812995.1 Ardenticatenales bacterium
CTTCAAGAAGTCGCCGCCCGTCCAGTTCCCGGATGATATCGCCCGCGAGAAGACAGAAGCCTTCATTCGGGGCGAAAACAGCGAGACGCTACCCGCGCACGCCTGATCTCTATTTCCGGCAGGCACGGTGGGCATCTTGGCTGGCCGTGCCTGTTTTGTTTCCTGAGGAGATACTGCCTATGAGCACGAGAATGCGAATGTACCATCTGCTGAAAACGTGGATCCCCAAGATCCCCCTCAAGGTGAGCTATGGCCTGGCCAATGTGGGCGGGGATTTGCTCTGGCTCTTCGCCAAGGGAGTGCGGGCCAACATTGAGGACAATCAGCGGCACGCGATGAGGCCAGGAGCCAGTGATCGCGAGGTGTCGGCCAGCGCGCGCGAGGTGCTGCGGAACCTTGCCAAGATCTACGTAGATGAGTTTCGCATTCCTGCTCTTAGCGAGCAGGAAATTCGCGACTCCGTTATTGTTCACGGAATGGAATATCTGGAAGCAGCCCGTGCTGAGGGTAAAGGGATCGTGCTTACCTCCGCGCACTACGGGACTCCCCACATGGTGGGACAGTTGCTCACGGTGCTGGGCTATCCTACGACGGTCGTGGTCGAGCACGTTCAGCCCGAGGAGATGTTCGAGTTCATGTGCGACCTCCGCTCCAGCCACGGGTTGCGCTTGCTCCCGATTGATAAGCCCCTCATCGGCCTGATCCGCACTCTGCGCAAGGAGAATGGCATCGTCGCCCTCGTGGTGGACCGCAACGTGACAGGCACGGGGATCACCATGCCCTTCCTGGGCGAGGAGACGAACATGGCCGATGGGGCCGTGCAACTGGCATTGCGCACAGGCTCGCCGCTCCTTCTCGCCTACTGCCGCCGCCGCGCGGACAATCGCTACGAGGCCGTTGTCGAGCCTCCCATCGAGTTGCCTGACAAGCCAGCGGATATGGACGCCGCTGCCCGCGAGGGAACCGCCAAGCTGGTGGCGCGGCTGGAAGCCTTCATTAGAGAGCAACCGGACCAGTGGGTGATGACGGTTCCTATCTGGAAACAGGAGGCGCAGGTTCCTGTCCGGCGGGTGGAGGCATCGGCAGGGGACGAATGAGCACCGCCCTCCGTATCGCGCTTGTCTCTCCCTATGACTATGCCTATCCCGGAGGGGTGAACGAACATATCCGCCACCTGGCGCACCACCTGCGGCTGCGCGGCCATTTCGTCGAGGTGCTAGCACCCACCTCGGCGGAGCAGGGGGCGGAGGATGGGGTCATCAAGGTCGAAGCGGATATTGTCGAGGTACCCTTTGGTGGCTCGATTGCACGTATTCCCCTGTCCTGGACCATCTGGCGCGAGGTCAAAGCCCTGCTGAGCAACCATGTCTATGATATTGTTCATGTTCATGAACCCACTACGCCTGTGTTCTCCCCGGCCGTGCTCTACTACTCCCGCGCCGTGAATGTCGGCACTTTCCATCAATATCGGGAAACTCACGCCGGGTATGAGTTTGGCCGCCCCCTCTTTCGCTACTTCATCAAGCGGCTGCATGGGCGGATTGCCGTGAGCCGGGCAGCGCGGGACTTTGTGGAGAGTTATTTCCCGGCGGACTATCGCATTATTCCCAACGGAATTGAGCTGGCGGAGTTTGACAACCCCCAGATTCAGCCCTGGGAGGCCCTGCGGAACGATGGTCGATTGAACATCCTCTTCGTCGGGCGGCTGGAGAAGCGTAAGGGCTTTCGTTATCTCCTGCGCGCCTTCAGACTCGTGAAGGAGGAAGTTCCCGAGGCCCGGCTGCTGGTGGCGGGTGCTTATGACCGGGAGGATCGACTTCCCTATGTGCGCTATGTGCGTCATTTTCGCATTCGGGATGTGAAGTTCGTTGGCTTAGTCCCAGAGCACGAGAAGGCGCGCTGGTACAAGACCGCTCACATCTTCTGCGCACCCAGCACTGGCTTTGAAAGCTTTGGCATTGTGCTAGCGGAGGCAATGGCAGCCGGGACTCCCATTGTTGCCAGCGATATTGCGGGGTATCGTGATGTCATCCAGCATGGGGTAACCGGCCTCCTGGTGCCGCCGGAGGATGAAGAATCCCTCGCCCGCGCCCTGATCCGCCTGCTGCGAGATCCTGATGAATGTCATCGGTTGAGCGAGGCGGCGCGCATCGAGGTGCAACGATATGATTGGCTACGGGTTACCAGAGAGATAGAATCTTTTTATTGGGAATTGCTGGCCCGCGAGGGCCGAATCCTTCCCCCAATTCAAGGGAAAGTGAAGGCGGAGTTCTAAATGATTACAGATTGGCTGCGTGGTCGAACGCGCGGGGTGGTGGATAGTATTGCAGCGGTCCTGCATCGGCTGGGACTGACGCCCAACGCGCTGACACTCATTGGGACAGCGTTCATGGTCGGCATTGGATTTTTGCTCTCTCAGGGTCAATTGGTCGTAGGAGGTCTGCTGCTGGCGGGAGCCGCCGCCTTCGATGCGCTGGATGGCGGGCTGGCACGGCTCACCAATCGCGTCACCAAGTTTGGCGCGTTCCTCGACTCGACGACGGATCGCTGGGCCGAGGCAGCGGTCTACGGCGGTCTGCTCTGGTGGTACATGAGCCAGCAGGCACAGACGGAGGCCATGCTGGTCTATGCGGGCATCATTGGCTCGATCCTCGTCTCGTACACGCGGGCGCGCGCGGAAGGGCTCAACATCGAGTGCAAGGTCGGGCTCTTTACCCGCTTTGAGCGCATCGTGGTACTGGTGCTCGGTTTGCTAACGGGGTATATGTGGGTGGCACTCGTGCTGCTGGCGGTGCTCTCCAACGCGACGGCCATCCAGCGCATCTGGCATGTGTATGTACAACTAGAAAAGTAGCAGAGAAGAACAGAAAAAGAGGCCGCGCTCTACCAGG
>JACCSL010000955.1 GCA_013812995.1 Ardenticatenales bacterium
GTATTGATGGGGGTTGTGGCCAGATCAGGGCTCTGGGCGACGAGGGGCAAGGTAAGCTGCATCGCCCCTCTCACAGTCGGTGTGACAACGGTCAGGCTCTGGGCCGCGAGGGGCAGAGTCAGGCGCATGGCCCCCAGCAGGGTCACCACGAGCAGCAGAAGAAGAAAGGTGGTCGGTCGTCGCATAAAGCCTCCGAGATAAAGGGGGATCCTGCCAGAGCAGAATACCACGTCGTAGAGGGTCATGTCACACGTATCAAACAAATTCGCCGTGCAATGTATGGGCGCGGCAACTTTGACCTTCTGCGCCGCCAGGTTCTCATTGCTGCCTAAGGTGGCGAGCACGCCGACTGCGGGAGAGCCACTTTATTCTACACCCTCGGCAGCTGCGGAAACAACGGTCGATACGCTTGCATGTTGTTGAGCAGCTCGCTCCATATCCCACCCTTTGCATTCGCCAAGCAAGCTCAACGCAATGATCTCACTATCGCTCACACGCGGCGCTGGACCTCGCCGCACCAACTCAGGCGCGAGTTCCTGATACAGATCATCAATGATCACGTACACATACAGGCAAAAATCCGCTAAATCGGTTATTATCCTTCTGTCCTTCGGTGGGTAGGGTTGGTGTTGTGGTGATACCTTCCTCTATCATACCGGCGGACTTCTTGCAACTTTTATCTAGCATAAGACCCTCCTAAGATGCGGATGAGGAGAGGGGGCGGTCGCAGGCTGGGTGAGGGCCGCCCCCGGCGAGAGTCCCTTTTTTACTCGGTGGCCGCGGTGGGGGTGATGGTGAAGCGGCTCCCCTCACTGCGGCCATATACCTCGGGATAGTAGTGCTCGTAGGCGAAGGTGGGCAGCACGTTGTAGTCGCCGGGCACGGTGGCGCGCAGCAGGTAGCTGTACTCATAGGTGCCGCGCGGCAGCGTGTCGCTAAAGAGCGCCACCTTCTCATCGCGGATCACGCTCTGCGTCCAGCTATCATACCAGAAGGGACTGTCATCCGGGTCCAGGCGCTCACGCCCTGGGGCCTCTGCCGCATGGCTCGTGGTCAGGAGCGTGGGATCCATGACCTCGAAGCCAGCGGGAATCGGATCCTCCAGCGTGAAGTAGAAGAGGTCGTTGGGCGCGTTGACCGTCAGATGCACGCGCACCACATCGCCCACCTGCGCCGTAGAGACCGCCGCCCCCAGACTCTCCAGTGTCGCCGCATCCACCGCCTCGTAGCGGCGCGCCACGCTAATGCCCTGCGCCCGCGCCTTGAGCGTCTCCACGGGCAGATAGTAGCGCAGCCAGGCGGAGTAGTAGAGCCGCCCCATCCCGCTCTGTCCCTCGCTCGGGGTGACGCGCGTGATAATCAGCTCGTTGGCCTCCTCCAGAAGCAACTCCGCGATACCCACCTTGAGCATCACCGGGTCGGATAGGTTGTCCGCCGTGGCCTTCTCGCTGAGCACCACCTTGTCATTCAGCGCGACCTCGTAGCTGAAATCTGCCTTGAGTTCACCGCTAGCCCGCATGTAGTCCGTCAGCGCCAGGATGGCCCAGGCGGTTTCCTGCGTGGTCTCCCAATGTCCTATCTCACGCGCAATCATCAGCCAGCGCACGCTCTGGGGCAGAAGCATGTGCTCTGGCTGCACCCGGACGAGCGCTCGGAGCACCAGTGCCGTCGAGCGGCGGCTGGAATCGAAGGCGCGGAGGTCCGGGGCCTGCTCCTCCCAATGAGCCCCCGTGGCGCTCAGAATGGCACGCGCCGTCAGCTCGGAGGCGAGCGTCTGCACGCGGGGGCGCTGGCCCTCGCCCGCATTGTCGAGCGCCATGAGCAGGAAGGCGCGCCCATCGGTGTCCAGCAGCGTGTGTCGGTCAAAGAGCTCGACCGCCCGACTCTCATCTCCGTTCCCGCTCTCGCTGAGAGCGTAGAGAATGAAGGCGCGGGTGTCCAGCGTGGCATTGTCCTGGAGCTCCGCTGTGCGAGTCAGCCAGCGCTCCAGGAAGCGGGTCGCGCGCGCCAGACGATCCTCTGGTACCGCGTACCCGGCCTCGCGAGCCTCGTGCAGCCCCAGCAGCGCATAGGCCGTGAGCCAGTTTTCGCTCTCGCTGCCGCGCCACCAGCCCCACCCGCCATCGCTATTCTGCCCGGCGATCAAGAACTGGATATCGGTGCTGATGCTCCGCTCCAGCCCCTTCTTCAAGTCGGCATCGTCCAGCTT
>JACCSL010000977.1 GCA_013812995.1 Ardenticatenales bacterium
CCACGGTAGGGCTGCGCGGTCTCGATGATGATCTGCTCGGTGCGCTCGATGTCGCCGATGAGCGCGGGGTTGGCGGACCAGAGCAGCGCGACGACGCCGACGACATGCGGCCCCGCCATCGAGGTACCCTCCTGGCTGGCGTAGCTGTTGCCAGGAAAGGCAGAGAGAATGTCCTTGCCAGGGGCGACGATGTCGGGCTTCAGGCGACCGCTGCCATCCGCGCTGACGGGACCAAGGCTGCTGAAGTTTGTTAGCCCGCCGCCTTCCTGGATGGCTCCCACGGAGAACACCTCGTCGTAGAGCGAGAGGGGTGACTTGATGGTGCTACAGCCCCAATATCCCTCGTTGCCCGCCGAGGCGACGACAAAGATGCCCGCCTCGCGCAGGGCGTGGACCGCCGGGCGCAACGCCTCGGGGTCGCAGCCCTCCAGCGTGGGGCAGCCCCAGGAGTTGTTCAGAACGTGCGCGGCGAACGTAGGGTCGCCGTCGTGCATGGGGTCACCGCCAAGGGGAAAAGGGGCGAGCATGAATTGCATACAGCCCAGGTAGAGCGCCGGATTGGCGAGGTTGCGAGCGAGGTTGGCGCAGCCAAACCAGGTCGCGTCCGGGGCCACGCCGACGTTTTCTCCCAGAACAGAGCCGAGCGTGTGGGTGCCATGCCCGCCATTGTCCACGGGGGCTGGAGTGTGGTTCCACGGATCGTACCAATTATAGTCGTGGTTCCCGTCCTGCCCCCGGTAGCTGTCGCGAAACTCTGGGTGATCCCACTGCACGCCGGAGTCCGATTGGCCGATGACAATTCCCTCACCCGTGACGCCGAATTCCTCCCAGACCCGTGGCGCACCGATGGCCTCCAGTCCCCAGGGAGGCGTGGTGGGCGCGCTTTCTTCGCCGCGCGCGGGTGGCTCCGGTTCCGGGAGCGGGCGCAGCATGGGGCTGTAGAGCACGCGGTCGACCTCGGGGCGGCTTTCCAACCACAGACGGAGCGGCAGTCCGCCCTCGACCTCAATGGCATTGACCAGGTAGAAGGGCTGATAGGTTGCGCCCATCTGGTCAAGCGAGCTGCGCAGGTCCGTCTGGCTGCGGTCGGCGTGCCCTACCAGGGTATCGTAGACGAAGGCGAGACGCGCCTCGCGACCCTCAATCTGTCGTGCGCCTGAGAGATCTGCCTGATCCTTGAGAATAACGAAGAGGCGGTCCCCGTGAAGCCCCGGCTGCCCGAGCGTGGCGTAGAGCAGCACGCCGAGCGCCCAGGCTCCACCCGTCGTGCCCAGCACGAGCGGGGAGGAACGAGCGGCGCGGGAAATCGGGGCACGACGGGCAAAAAGCGCCACGCCCAGCACCCAACCCAGCAAAAGCGAGACAGTAGCGGCGGTGAGTGCCCAGTAAAAAATCTCCTGCGTACCGAGGGCCATAACAATAAGCATCTCGTCCGCGTCCACCAGGGCCATCATCCCGGCGGCCACCGCCCCCACGAGCAGGGCGACGGCGCGCCAGTTCTGCCCCGGTGCCTCGTCGCCGCCCCAGCGGCTCAGCGCCATCGCCGCCCAGCCCAGGGATGGCAGCACCAACATCAGCAGGAGGCCCATGCCCTGGAAACCAAAGGCGACTGCCATGATGAGCAGCAGGGTGCCGATGGCAAAGCCCCCTACCGTGATGTCCCAACCCAGCCCCTGCGTCGTCTTCGCCAGCACCGGGAGCAGCGTCCCGCGCAGAATGAGCCCCGCCGCCAGCCCCAGCGTGAGGCCAGCGAGGCCCTGAAGGCCGGTGTCCAGAATCGAGCCGAGGGAGCCCCAAGCCAGCCAGGGGTAGAGCGGTAGCGCCGCCAGCAGCAGGGCAGGAAGCCAGGCTCCTCGGTCGGTGGCTGTGGCGGGTAAGTGCTGCCAGGCAAAAAGGGCACCGCTGAAGAGCAGCGCCAGCACGACTTGGCCCAGCGCGGCCTCTTCCACAGCGGTCGCAAAGAGGAGGCGCAGCGGTACCATGAGCAGGGCAAAGAGGGTTCCCAGCGCCCAACTCTGATAGATGCCCCGGTAGCGCTCCGTGGGCCACCGCCAGGCGAGCAGGATAAGCGGCAGCCCCAGGAGCGCCACCTGACCCAGCAGAACACCCGGCCAGAGCCAGATAGACGGCTCAAACCCCAGCACCTCTGTCAGTTGCAACGAGCCCCAGAGAGGTGCGTGGCTGCCTGCAACGAGGATAACCCAGAGGAAGACGGCCCCAAGAACCACGAGATCCCAGGTCGTGGGACCATCATCAGGCACGGGTATGAGAGGTGGCTCAGTTTCAGGCTCGACATCAGCGGGAATCGGGGGTGTTTCTAGCATAGAACCGCCACAGGTAGATCAATAATAAATGGTCAGGGTGCGATGGTGGGCAGGCAACTGCTCCTGCTGGGCCTCCCCCGCGTTCCACAGAATCCAGTCCAGCTCCAGGGCGGTAATCTGGTAGCCCCGCGCGGCCAGCGCGCGGCGCAGCAACTCGACCGCGTGGACGGTGGTGGCGCGAATCTCGATTTCCAGCTCGGAGCCGCTGGGCAATTCTCGATGGAGGTCCACGATGGTGGCGAGACGCTCGCTGTAGTCCAGGATGCCCTCGGCGCGGAGGAGTTGGGGCACACGGTAGTCGGCAAACATGGTGAGCTGGTCAATGTCATCGAAGCGGCCCGCGCCCTGCCCCTCGAAGGAGCCCCAGAGGTCACCCACGAAAATCTGGGCGCGCTTGTAGAAGTAGACCGGGTGCCCCCGATAGATGGTGTGGTCTCGAAAACCGGGAAATTCAGCACTCATCAGCGCCACCAAGTTGGAGGCGGAGTGGGTCGCCGCCGTCACCAGATTCAGGGGCTGGCCCTCCCAGCGAGCGGCCAAGACGCGCCCCAGCTCGCGCAGCAGCGTCGTGCGCTGCGGGAGCAGCGGAATATCATCGCCCCCGCCCAGCAGCTGCCGCGTATCCTCCTGGGTGAGATGGGCCAGTCGTTCGGCCTGGAAGCAACTCGCATCCGCGAGGTAGGCGCTCTTCAGGGCGAGGGCGAGGCGATTGTAGTCCCAGGAGGGTTCCGGCCAGAAGCAAAAGTTAAGCGCATCTAGGACGAGGAGGTACTGCACCGTCGCGGCGCTCGCGCCCCGGAAATGATGAACATCGTTCCACACGATGCGGGGCACCTCGCC
>JACCSL010000995.1 GCA_013812995.1 Ardenticatenales bacterium
AAAGAGAAGTTCTGCACCCTCGAGCATCATGGCCGCTCCCTTCTTTAAATGACTTACCAGGCTGATGCCAGCACTATCGCACAATGAAGGTTCGCTCCTCGGAGAGAATACTCTCCTGTTCCCCCTGCACCACGACCACGTCCCACGTATAGGTGCCGGGCTGCTCCGGGGTAAAGGGAAATGTATCATCATTTAGCGTCTCGGTCCCGATAGGAAACCCATCGCGCCGAATCTGTAGCTCGAAATGTGTTCCCAGGGTATAGAGACCGCTCCACTCCCATTTCAAGGTGATGGGAGTGGTCGGGGCAAAGGTGGCATCGTTGGCGGGCTCCAGCAGAATAGGTGCCGGAAAAGGACCCGTGTTCGGCGCTCCACTACCGGCGGTGCCTGCGGGAGTTACGATGGGAGAAAGAGTCGTAGTGATCGTCAGGCGGACGCTGGGCGATGCTACCACAGAGGCAGTCGTCGCGGGGGTAAACGTCGCGAGGGTTCCCGACGTCAGCGTGGGGAGGGCACTCGTCGCTGTTGCCTCTGCCGCGCCGGGCAGCATCAACCCCAGCGGCTCCGCCAGGAAGTAGCCGCCCAATCCCCCCACCAGAACAACCGCCAGGAGTGCGAGTAGAATTTTGGGGAGTGCGGAGGATGTCGTCAAAGCAGTTGGTGGGGCGGTGGCTTGTGGTGCTGCTATGGGTTCCAGACGCGCAGTGGGCATCTGTTTGGTGGTCGAAGCGTCGTCCAGCGGTTCTAGGCGGTCGGTGATAGGGACGCTGGCAGTGCGGGTGGTCGCTGCTCCTGCCCCGCCAGGCAGCTCTTCCACATGAAGCAGGATGATTCCGATGTTGTCCGGCCCGCCGTGGTCGTTGGCGAGGTTCATTAGAGTTTGCGCCGCGCTCTGTCCATGCTCTGTGCGTAGAATCTCGGTGAGTTCGGCATCGCTCACCACACCCCACAGTCCATCGCTGCACAGCAGAAAGGTGTCTCCCTCCTGTAGCGACAGGGTGGCAAAATCGGGGCGGGCGTCGGGCTCATTGCCAAGGTTGCGGGTCAGCACGTTGCGTTGGGGATGGACCTCTGCCTGCTCCTCGGTAATCAGACCACGCCGAACCTGCTCCTGCACCCAGGAGTGATCGACACTAATCTGATGAAGTTGCCCCTGACGAAAAAGATAGGCCCGGCTGTCGCCCGCATTACCCAGAATCAACTGGTTGTGGTGGATGACTGCTGCCACAATGGTGGTTCCCAGTCCTCGCAGGTTCGGCTCTTTCTGTCCCAGATCATGGATGCTGTTGTTTGCCTGCTGGATGGCCTGTGTCAGACTGCGCTGGATGTCCGTGTCAGCATCATCATAATAGCCTCGCAGCGTTGCCTGCACCGCCGTCTGGCTGGCCTCCTCGCCCCCCGCTGCCCCTCCCATACCATCCGCCACGATGTAAAGCAGCCCCTTCTCCGCGAGCTTTGACTGGGCGGCAGGATAGTCCTGATATGTTCCCAGGCTATCCTGGTTAGGCTTTCCCGCGCGCGACCTACCCACATCCAGGGCCATGCCTATAGTGATGTGGGGTTGATTCGTTGGGCTTTCCGCCATGAGCCACTCCTTCGCTGGCAGCTTCAATGATGCAAAGTCGGTGGCGGGGCAAGCCCACCTGCCGGATTGGGATTATCCCCGCTTCCCGCATCCCTCGCAAGGGAAAGCAAAGCGTTTATTGAAAATCACCTACCACAACAAAGCTGTTGATGATGCGATCCAACGCCTCCAGGTCCGCATCCGTCACGATGAAGAGCTGCACCAACCCCACATAGGCCCGATTCTCCGGGACAAATGCCAGGATAAGCGCCGCTGTCTCGGTACCACCGCACTCCGTCCAGAGGTCATAGAGCCCTGTATAGAGCGAGTCCTCGTACTCATGGCGACCCCCGTTCGTGCAATTTTCCGAAAGGTCGAGTCCGTCCAAAATATCTGCCTCATTCATGCTCTGCGCGAGGGAACGGGAGGCCCCAAAGAAAACCCCTGGCTGATCCCATCGTTCATAGAACGCGTCGAGATCGGCGGCGGCGGCAATGCCTGCGCCGACCTCCTCTCCCGTCTCGCTCCAGACCCAGGGAGTGCCGTCGATCTCACCCCACGCCGTAGGAATTTCCACCTCCACGATCTTGCGATCATCGGTGACCGTGGTGTAGCTGTCATATCCCGCTCCGTCCGCTTCGGCGGTGCCATCCTCAGCCTTACCTTCCGACTTGCTCCCTGTCTCCGCAAATTCCTGCGCGAAGGAAAAACTCTGTGCCAGCACCCGCCCGTTGAGCTGTCCCTCCAGAATCTCCTGGGTGGCAAAGCGTAATACCTCCACATCCATCGTTGCCTGTGGGGTCCGGCTACGGAGCACGCTGCAATAGGTGGCCATGGTACCATCCGTCGCTAGCGCCAACCCTTCGAGCTTGGTCAGGATATCCCCAGGCTGGAGTCTGGCCTCGTCGGCCGGCGACCCCGGCTTGACCGACGCCACCCAGACGCCGGCAAAGTCGTTGCCCTGAACCGCGACTCCGTTCACCCCGATGGAGTCCATGCTTTGTCCTCGCTGCAACTGGTCGATGATTGGCCGGGCCTCATCCCGTGTGACCGCGAAATTCAGACTCTGATTGGGCAGGCTGGCGTAGTTCACGCCCACCACCTGGCCTGCCCGGTCAACCAGTGGCCCGCCGGCACTTCCGGGGCTTACCGCTGCATCTTGTTGGATCACAGAATCCACCGAGGCCCAGTTGCTG
>JACCSL010001022.1 GCA_013812995.1 Ardenticatenales bacterium
AGCGAGGTCAGGAGCCCATGCGCCTGAGCCTCGGCCAGCCGTGCGGCGAGCGTACCGTCCTCCAACCCGAGGGCCGCGAAGAATCCCGCGATATGCAGCGCGAAGGCACCGTTCATGGCCTCGGCTGGGAGCGCCGCCGGTGTCAGACGATTATTCGCGCCGGGGGTTGATATGAAACGTCGCTCTCCCACGCTATCCACCAGAACGATGGTCACCCCCGTTGCCTCGCTGGGGAGCCGCGCCATCAGCGAGGTGTCCACGCCATGCTGCTGCCACGCTTCTAGCAGGGCCGCTCCAAATGCATCTTGCCCCACGCAGGCAACCAGGCGCGGCGTGACACCCAGCCGCGCCAGCCCAATGGCAACATTGCCTGCGCAGCCACCCGGATAAAAAGCAACCGTCTCCGGGTGAACAGAGCCGGTGTGCGGTACCTCGTCGATAGGCCGCGCCACGACATCTGCCACGACATTTCCCATCACCAGGATGGTGGGTTGGATCATAGATACCTCATTACCCATTCGGCCAGCGTTCGGTAGAGTTTGCCCGCCAGGCTTCCACGCACCGGGCCTGGGACGATCAGCGAATACTGATTATAAGCCAGACAGCGCTCATTTTGCCACAGCTCCAGGCGCAGGGGCGCTGGTTCCACCGCTGTCAGGGCGAGGTCCGCGACGCGTAGGGCGCTATGGGCGGGCAGCGCCAGAGGCGTCGCCCAGAGACACTGCTCGCCCTGGCAAATCCGGGCCTCGCACCCGGCAAAGGCAATGGTCAGATCATTGATTGCCCAGAGAGAGGCGCGGAGAGGCTGGCCCGCTTGCCAGTCGCGTCTATCAAAGTCCAGGGAGAGAAGAAGCGGGGAATACCACATCCGCAACCGCTCCGCAGCCAGCTTTGGGCGTCCAAAGTAATCGACCAGTGCCCAGGAGATAGCAGGCCAGGGCTCGTTCCATTGCCAGATAGCGACGCCGCCTGCGCTCTCTGCCTTGCGACGGCGTAGCCGCTCCACGGCGATCTGCACCGCTGCCGCCTGTGCCTCCTGGCTAGCAGCAATGAATTGATATAGATTGTGCTGCGCCGCCGCCGGGAGATAACAGCGGAGTTTATCCAGGTTTGCATAGCGACTGATCCACTGATCCCCAGGAGGCCATAGAGAATCTTCTGAAAGAAACTCGGACAATGAACGACGCCCTGGAAGTGCCTGCAAGCCGAACTCGCTCAAGAAAGGGGTTGTTTCCTCCGCCAGCTCATGAAGAGGGGCACCGCCATGCCAGATATGCCAGTTATGACGGTCATCCGGGCCAGGAGAGGGGGGGAGAAAAGGTCGATTGTCATCATGTTGCACCACTTGTGCAAGCATCTCTACGAGATGGCGATTCCGACGATACGAATACTCATTACCCGCCCCCCAGAGAATCAGCGATGGATGATGACGTAACCTCCGCACCATCGAGACGGATTCTTGATAGGCTACATCCAAAAAGTCACGGTCACGCGGGTAGTGGTCCAGAAAAGCACAGGCAAAAGGAAATTCCTGCCACAACAGGATTCCCAGCCTATCACAAAGCTCATAGAACTCCCGGCGCTCTCGCCCACCTCCGCCCCAGACACGAATGAAATTGACACCGCGCTCACACGCCATCTGCAACAGTTGCTCATACCGCTCTGGTGGTACCGTGCCAGGTAGTATGTCAGCAGGAACCCAATTGACACCACGCGCAAAGAAGGGAGATCCATTGATAGTCAGTCGCATTCGATCCACCGCCACGGTGCGAATCCCAAAACGGAGGCTGAAGGAGGTGAGGAGGCCTTCGTCCGTCTCAACTGTAACTATGAGGCTATAGAGATGTGGCTGACCCCACTCCCACGGCTGCCAGAGCATTGGCGAAGGAATCTCCAGAGAGAACACCACCTCGTTTTGCCCAGCAGTAAGGGAACCTTCCCAGGATAGCGCCCCATCGCTTCCCTCAAACGTATGAGGTGACCATACCACTCGACCCTTAATCGTCGAGTGCTCTCTCCTTGCATCCAGCCACAGGTGAAGCGGCGCACGGGCTATCGCACCGACCACCCAGGGGCCGATATCAACCTCTTGAATGGTGACTGGCCCTATCAGTTCCACTCGCGCCCCTTCCCAGAGGCCAATCGCTGGGAGCGCGGGCGCAAAATCCCAGCCCGCCTGCATGGAAGGCCGCAGCAGTCGGAGCCGTGGGTGATAGGGACGGAGACTTTCCTTACCAGGCAGGAGCCACCGCGTTGGAGGAATCAGCAGCCGCTCCCACCAGTGCCATGCAGGTCGGGGCCACACCGCTGCTCCCCAGAGACGAACCGCGATACGATAGCCGCGCAGAATTCCATCGGCGGGTAGATACTCTGTTATCTCAACCGAGAGTCGGGAGAATGCACCCTCATGATGAGCCAGGCAGCGATCATCCAACCAGATCGTCGAGAGATAGTCGATCCCATCAAAGTGTAGAAAGGCGCGCTCTCCCGGCTGGAGGGCCACTTCCACCTCACGATCTAGCCACCAATCAAGATCATCCACCCAGCCCGCTGATTTCACATTCTCTCCCTGGTATAAGTCAGGGAGTCGCCCCGCGCGCATGAGATCGGCGTGGACATTGCCGGGGACCTGCGCGGGCAGCCACTCAGCCACCGTCCGGCGATCATCGCCGCAAAAACATAGTGGCTGCTGCGCCACCGCCCCGAGCTGCCATGCGCCATCCAGAGAAATCACCATTGGTATCAGGGATCCGACTGGGATTCTCGTAGATGGCGTGCGAGAAAGTCGAGCGTCAGGCGATAAATCTCTTTGGTCTCCTTATCGCCCGAGAGCAGGTAGTGTGTCGCGCCATTGAAAAGGTGCAACTCATGCTCGACCCCTATAGCCTTCAACTTCTCTGCTAGAAGCTCACTTTGCTCGTAGGGGACAATATCGTCCTGGTAGCTATGAAAGAGAATTGTTGGCGGCAGGGTCGCGCTCACATGGTAGACGCTGGAATAGGTCCAGTAACGAAGTGGCTCCCGATCCGGAAAGCCCAGCGCAATCAGTACCTGATCCAGTCCAAAGGGAGGAATAAACGAGCCCTGCTCAAAGCGCCGCCGCAGGTCAAAGAGATCCGTTGGAGCGCCAAGCAAAACGCTGGCATCAATCTTAGAATCGCGTTGCAGAAGGCGCTGCACCAGGATCGCGCTGTAGCTACCGCCTAGCACCGCGACACGCTCGCCATCCGCTCCAGGAAAGTCTCCCTTACGAGCAAAATGCAGAATCTGCCCCAGTTCATCAATGTCTCGCTCCAGCTCCAGGCTATAGGCTGGACCCACTGCCAGAACCGCGTAGCCCGCATCCGCCAGGGGAATACTTGCACACTCCCAGGTATCGGCTGGTCCCGGATAAACGGTCAGGAGGATAGGAAGGGGGCTTTCCACCGTGTCTGTCACGCTCTCCCCTGGGGTGTAGAGGAAAGCAGGCTGGTTATACCTATCGCCCGTCGCGAAAGTGATGGTACGTCGCACTGCCTGACTCTCCATCGGCTCTTTGCAGCTCAGCAGGGTAGGATCTCCTAGGCTCAGGTTGATTCCTGGGGCCACCTCCACCGGTGCTTTAGGGAGAAGCTCGATGTCTACGACCGTATCTACCTCGGGGTCTACGAGCACCCGGCCCCAGAGGCCACCTGGTCGCTCATCCCCATATCCTGGTGCTCCGGCAACAGGCTGATAAGAGCCGGCGGGAATCCCTTGAATCGTATATTTCCCCTGCTCATTGCTCTGCGCGACATACGTTGTACCATCCCAGCGCGAGAGCAGCACCCATACACCGGGAATAGGCTGTGCCTCCATATCGTGTGTCTGACCACTGATGGTTCCTAGTGGCCCAGAGATAGGAAGACCCTTATACCGCCATACAGTTTGGAGTATCCGGTACTGGAGTGTATTTCTGATAGGCCAGATTGTCGGGTGAGATGTCGTTGTCAACCAGGTCACCAGAATAGTTAGCAGCAGCGAGCCCAGAGGGAGCACCCTTCTTTTGCGTATTCTTCTCATTACCCCTTCCTCTCTCGGCATGATGGGCTTTGACTAGCGCCAAACTACTTCATCCCATCACAACGGCTACCGGTACTCTGAGAATTCGCAGCCATTGGCTCAACCCAAGACCAATCTCTCGTTGTCGTATTAGAAACGCTCATTGAATTTTTGGACAGGTATGGACAATAAAGGGCATTTAAGATATACTCGTGATATGAAATTGAGTGAATATGCTCGCCAGGTCGGGGTGAGTTACAAAACCGCATGGCGCTGGTTTCACGCGGGAAAACTGCAAGGCTATCAAATGGATACGGGCACGATTCTTGTGACCGATCCGCCTGGGATACCGGAACAAGGGGAAGCCCCATCTGAGCAAGTTGCCATCTATAGCCGCGTCTCCGCCGCTGAGAATCGCCCAAACCTGGACGCTCAAGCCGCGCGCCTGCTGGGCTACTGCATGGCACGCGGCTATCAGGTGCACCAAGTGGTCAAAGAAGTGGGGTCCGGGGTCAATGACAACCGTCCTAAATTACTCTCCCTCCTGACCAATCCGAGGATAACGGTGATTGTGGTCGAACACAAAGACCGCCTCACGCGCTTCGGCTTTCGCTACATTGAGCACCTCTTGGCCCTGCAAGGGCGGCGCGTGGAGGTCGTTAATCACGCCGACAATGGGCGCGAAGACTTGCTGGAGGATTTGGGCGCGATTATCTATTCGTTTTGTGCCCGCTTGTATGGGCAACGACGTGCCAAACGGAAAACCGAAGTGCTCATCGCCCAGTTGACCCAAAGCGAGACAGCATCAGAGGAATCAGGCGATGCAACTGGTTGAACAACATCGGATTAATCGCGCGGACCCCCGTTGGGCTGCGATTGATGCGGCAGCCTTTGCCTCCAAAAATCTGTACAATGCGGCACTCTATCTGACCCGCCAGCAGTTCATCGCAACGGAGCGGCTGATTGCCTACGAGGAACTGGCACGCACGATGAAACACAGCGATGAATTTCGCGCCCGGCCCGCCAAGGTGGCGCAGTGGGTGCTCAAGCAGGTCAGCTTTGCTTGGAAGAGTTTTGTCGCTGTGCGCGCGGCGTGGCGGGCGGACCCCAGCAAGTTTCGTGGGCGACCCGGCTTGCCCAAATATCTGGAAAAGACGGGCCGTAATCCTCTGGTTTCGCGTAAACGGAAGAGGCATTAAGGCGAATTTCCCAATTGAAAATAGAGTTGTTCTGACAAGCCAGCGAGGGCGAGAACCCGAAGGAGCAGTTCAGGGAGAGGGGTTAAGCGCCA
>JACCSL010001038.1 GCA_013812995.1 Ardenticatenales bacterium
GGACAGGGCAACCGGCGTACCCCCCCCATCGTCCTGGCAGATGCCGAGGGGCGCGTGATCCACGACACACGCGGGCGTCCCCCCGGCTCCCTGGTGAGTGACCGGATGCTGCAAGACGGTGTCCCGCTCGATCAGGGGGGGGCGCGGATCGGCTATCTCGTGCTCCAGGTGCCTAACCGCACCGAGCTTGCGCCCTTCGCCCAGGGATTTCTAAGCCAGATCAATCGCACGCTGCTCCAGGCGGGGCTATTCGTGGGCGGGCTCGGCGTAGGGCTGGGGCTTCTCATCGCGCGGCGGCTGATGGCTCCGCTCCAGCGGCTGGTGGATGTCACCCAGCATATCGCCGAGGGGCGTTTCGAGCAGCGTGTTACAGAGGAGGGTACGGAGGAGATCGCAGAGCTGGCCCGCTCCCTGAACGAGATGGCTGCTGCACTTCAGCAGTCGGAGACCCTGCGCCGCAACCTCGTGGCGGATATCGCCCATGATCTTCGGACCCCACTCAGCGTGCTCCAGGGCAATCTCCAGGCGCTGCTGGACGATGTCTACCCCTTGGAGAAGGCCGAGATTGCCAATCTCTATGACGAGACGCGAATGCTCTCCCGGTTGGTGAACGACCTGCGCGAGATGGGGCTCGCGGAGGCCGGGCAACTGAGCCTACACCCGGAACCCCTTGAGATCGGGGGACTGCTTCAAGATATCACCTCGCTCTACGTGGAAGTGGCAGCGGAACAGAACATCACGGTTGCTCTGGACGCCCCTACCGATCTTCCACTCACCCTGGCGGACCCGGAACGGACTCGCCAGGTTTTGCATAACCTCTTGTCGAACGCGCTCCGTCACACCTCTCCGCAGGGAACCATTACCCTCCGAGCGGCCAGCGCCCCTGCGGCGGTGCGTGTCTCTGTCCAGGACAGTGGGCCAGGCATTCCGGCTGCCGATCTGCCGCGTCTCTTCGAGCGCTTCTGGCGGGCAGACAAGTCCCGCTCGCGCGAGTACGGCGGCTCAGGGCTGGGATTGGCGATTGTCAAGCATCTGGTGGAGCTTCAGGGGGGTGAGATCGGGGTGGAGAGCCGCGAGGGCGTGGGAAGCTGTTTCTGGTTTACACTCCCCCTTGCCTGATTTCTGATTTAAAGCTGTCTAGGAGTGAACTATGAACAACAGGCTCGAGAGTGACAAAGCCGACGTTCTAGTAGTAGACGATACGCCCGCGAACCTGCGCGTTCTGATTACCCTGTTGAGCGAGCATGGGTATCAGGTGCGCCCGGCTCCCAGTGGGAAACTGGCCCTACAGGCCGTGGAGTCCAAGAAGCCCGATCTTGTCTTGCTCGATGTGATGATGCCGGGCATGGATGGCTACGAGGTCTGCGCGCGGCTGAAATCCAACGATGAGACAAAGGAAATCCCGGTCATCTTCCTGAGCGCCGCCGACGAGACGCTGAACAAGGTGCGCGCGTTCGCTCTGGGGGCTGTGGACTACATCACCAAGCCCTTCCAGGCCGAGGAGGTGCTGGTCCGCCTGAGGACCCACCTGACGCTGCACCGGTTGCAGTTGCAGCAGCGCGAACTCTTCCGCCGCTTTGCGACGACGGAAGTCGCGAACGACCTGCTCGAACACGGCTTTGCACTCGGCGGCCAGCATGTGACCGCGACGACTCTCTTTGCGGATATCCGCTCCTTTACCACCATCACCGAATCCGAAACCCCCACCGTTATCATCGAGATGCTGAACGACTACTTTGCCCACATGATCGCGGCCATCGGCAGCGAGGGCGGCATCGTCAATCAGATCGTGGGGGACGGGCTCATGGCCATCTTTGGGGCTCCGGTCCGCCACGACGATCACGCGCGCCGCGCGGTGCGTGCTGCCCTGAAGATGATGACCGCCGTCCTGAAGTTCAACGAGGAGCAGGCTGCGCTGGGCAGGGTGCAGATTTCGATTGGCATCGGCATTGCCTCTGGCACGGTGGTGGCGGGGTATTTGGGCACAGAGAGCCGGGCGACCTACACCTGTGTGGGCGATACGGTCAATACATCCGCGCGGCTGGAGTCTTACACCAAGGAGGTCGGCCAGCCGGTCCTGATCGATGGGACCACGCGTGCGGCGCTGGGGGATGAATTTCCGCTAGTGGCGCAGGGAATGGTCCATCTGAAGGGCAAACAGCAGGCCGTTGAGGTCTTTTCGGTTGTTATCGATGGAGGATTGCATGTTCCGTGACACGTCCCTGGAGCTGCTGCGCTTCACGGTCGGCCCCTGGCCGATGAATAGCTATGTCCTGCGTTGCCCCACCACGCAGCAGAGCGTTCTCATTGATCCCGGTGCGGAGCCGGACACGCTGCTCGCCGCGCTGGCGGACAGCACGCCCGTTGCCATCCTGCTCACCCATACCCACCCGGACCATGTTGGCGCGCTGGAAGAAATGCGCCTACGATTGGGAGTTCCAGTGATGGCGCATTCTGGGCCGCATGTTCAAGGAATGGAGCTACAGAAGGAGCGCACCCTTCATCATGGCGAGGCGGTGCGCGTCGGGCAACACCTTCTGCGCGTCCACCACACCCCCGGCCATACCGCCGATATGCTCTGCTTTGCGCTGGAAAACGACCACCGCTGCATCGTCGGTGATACCCTCTTTGACGGTGGCCCCGGCAAAACCTGGTCCAGCGCGGACTTTCAAACAACGCTCCAGACACTGGAGATGCTGCTCCTGACCTGGCCCGATGAGATGACCTGTTATCCCGGTCATGGCCCTGCTTTCCGCCTGGGCGACCTCCGCGCCGCCATCCAGCAGTTCCTTGCCAGGGAGCATGGCAATTTCTTTGGCGACGCGACATGGTAGAGTGGCAAACCGTTTGGGGGTTTTGTCTGGAATACGCCTCACGCCCTCCTGGTGGAGCGGGCAGGTGAAACCAAACATATTCCTGCTTCTGACGGAATTTGTGGTATGGAAGATTGGGAAGCGTGCCATGCGAGCCCTCACCCCCACGTCGCTTCGCTCCGTGTCCCCTCTCCCGAAATCGGGAGAGGGGCACGAAAAGGGTCTGCCCCCTCTCCTGACGTCGGGAGAGGGGGCGGCCGCAGGCCGGGGGAGAGGGCCACCACGCAGAGCCACCCCTCAACCACAAATTCCATCAGAACCAAACATATTCCCATTTGTAAAGCGAAACGAGCTAGATAATAAGCGAGAAAGCTGCTTATAAGCCCGAGAAATAGCAGGAGTAGAGTGCAAGGTAGGATAAGGCTTGTAGTTTCGCACAATGGCTCCTGTGCAAAATAAAACTATGTCAAGTCACTCAACGATTGATAGAGCAATTCATCGGGGCGGCGCAGGTAGTCCAGCAGTGCCAGCAGGGCAAAGAGCATGCCCAGCGCGCAGAAGAAAAGCGCTTGGCTCGCATAGCCCGCAACGAGCAGCAGCAGCGCGCCGGGTACTGTCAGTGCGCTCAACAGCATCCCGATGGGGTTGCATCGTTTGCGGCGACGTGCCTGGATGCCATGCGGCCCGCAGTAGACAATCTCCCAGCCCGCGTGGGTGAGTCGCGTCAGCGTTTGCTCCATCTCGCTCGCCCTGATACTTCCCAGCGGGACATGAGGATGGGTCTGGATCAACCAGTCGGGGAGGGCCATGACTCAGCAATAATCTCCTCTATCGACTGCTTCCACACCAACTCATGGCCCCACTGCTCTGCGAGGTGGCGCGCGATTTCCTGCCGAATAGGTTCCATTTCAAGAGTTCGCCCAAGCTCCGCCTGCATGGAGGTGACGCCACGATCCTCCAGACCGCAGGGGACAATCAGATTGAAGTCGGTGAGATCAGTGTTGACGTTCAGCGCGAAGCCGTGGTACGAGGTCCATCCCTCGATGCGCGCGCCGATGGCGGCAATCTTGCGCTCCGCGTAGCCATCCACCATCGCCTGAACCGCCGCACGGTATGTGGCATCCCAGGGCAGCGCGTCCAGCGAGCGCGCCGGGCGGCGCACCCACACCCCAATGACTTTCTCGATGCGTTCGGAAGGAATATCGTAGCTTGCGAGCGTGCGGATGATCGCCTCCTGCATCGCGGAGACGAAGCAGCCAATGTCTTCCCGCTTGGGCAGGCGGCGCAGATTGACGATGGGGTAGCCCACGAGTTGCCCTGGTCCGTGGTAGGTCACATCGCCGCCCCGCTCCACGCGATGCACGGGAATGCCCCGCGCCGCCAATGTGTCGGGCGAGGCCACCACATTGCTCTCATCCCCGCGCCGTCCCAGCGTAATCACAGCGGGATGTTCCAGGAGTAGCAGAACGTCAGCCTCTAGCTCGCCTGCTCGCTTGGCGGCCACCAGCCGCTTCTGGAGCGCCAGCGCCTCCTGATACTCCACCATACCCAGGTTCACCACCCACAACTCGCGCGGTGTTTCCCCCGCCTGTGCTTTTCGCTCCTGCCGCGTGCAACTATCGGTCATGTCTCTACCTTATACTCTTCCTTGGCAACCAGCACTTTTTTTCTTTTGCTACCTACATGACGTTCTTCGATAACGCACTTCACGATTGTTCCCGGCGGAAACTCCCAGATTTCATCTTCAGGATCATAGTTTTCGGTGGGGAATACCCTGAAAATTTCGTCTGTAATCCTCTCCCCAACCGTGGGGCGGCTGCAAGGGGTTCCCTCCTCTAGCAAAGGAATATAGATTTGTTCGTACTGTGAAACGGGCGTTGGTTTGACCTGCCGCCCCCGGTAAACCGCAGTTCGCACCTCAATGGCGAAGGGCTCTATCTCCGGCATATCCATCTCTCTGGCAATCTCGATGACTCGCTCGATGTCGTAGGGCAGCCGCACGATCTGGAGGCCGAACGGGGCGGGCACATCGCTGTGCAGCCGCCCCTCCAGAATGACATAGGTCGCGAGCGGCTCGTCCAGCGGGTTGCCCACGCTGCCCGCATTGAAAAGCGTCTTGTGGTCGAGGTAGAGGGCGCGGACGTACACCGCGTGGATGTCCCCGTAGCCCACCACGTCTGGCTCCGGCTGCACATAGCCAGTGAACTCCGTATTCGCGAACATTTCCAGGTGTGTCTCGTAGGAGTCATCCATGTGGATGCGCTTGTGGACGCTCGTCTGCGAGGCATGAAAGAGGCGAACGCGTTTCCCACTCATCTGGAAGTCCACCACGTTCGGCAGCGCGCCCAGGTAGGCCAGCCGCTCCTGGCCGAGCTGCTCCTGGTTCCACTGTGTCATCACGTTATCACTTTCAAGCGGCATAAAATCATCCCAATTGCCCCGAATGACGACCTCGCACTGCTCGCGGATCATATCGACGGCAAGCGCGGACTGTGGTCCTTTGCCCACCAGATCGCCCAGGCAGTAGATATGCTTGATGTCACGCTCGCGGATATCCGCGAGCGTGGCTTCGAGAGCCGGGATGTTGCCATGAATATCGGAGATGACCGCGATTTTGTTCAAGGGTGTCATTGCCTCATAAGCGGTAGATAGAGCGGGTAGGCTCCCTGAATGGTCCAGCTACCAATCGTGTCGGGTCCCTGGAGTGTCCCATTATCATCCAGAGCCAACAGTTCGAGGTTGTACTGACCCATCGCCTCGCCCTTGAAGGCCACCGTGAATGTCAGGGTCACGCTGGGGCCATCCGCGCCGGTTCCCTGGACCAGACTCTCCGCCAGGAAGAGGCGCACCGTCTCGCTTTCAAGCACGCGCGGCTCACCAGGTGTTCCTGAAGCTACCAGCGTTTCAGCTGAGTTGAGCAGGTGGAGTGTCGAGGTCGTTCCTTCGGTGAAGCGAATCCACAGCGGACTCTCGTTGTCTTTGTTGCGCAGGCGCACGTCAAGGCTGTTCAAGTCTCGCCAGCGCAGGGGGTGCGTCCAGGTTAGCACATAGGTAGTGGTCATACCAACAGTACTTTCCCCCAGGCTCGGGCTGAACTCGCTCTCTCCCACGGTTGGGAGGAGAACCGAAAATGTCTGGGTATTGGATAGCCCGCCACCAGGCGTAGGATTGAAGACCCGCACCGAGAAGCTTCCCGTGCTGGAAATCAGGCTGCCAATGACACGCGCAGATAGTTGTGAGCTGCTGATAAAGGTGGTGGTCAGATTGACTCCATTCAATCGCACCACCGAGCCCGGCACAAAGTTGTACCCATTGATGCGCGCGGTGAAGGAGGTCATGCTGGGGCTGAATACGGTCGAATCGGGCGACATGGAGGTAATGCGCGGCACCGGGTTGGTCGTAGAGGCCGTCGCGCTCAGCGAGAGCGAATAGCTGCCGATGGTCGTCTCGCCGCTGCTCCTGGCCCGAATGCGATAGCGGCCTGTATCCGGCAATGTAAAGAGGCTGATGAGCGCATCGCCATTCACCCCCGCACCATTGTCATCGCTGACCAGTACCCGGCCATCGGGTCTAAAAAGCGTAAAGAAGCTGTTGAGTAACCCTTTTTCGGTTCGACTCATGCGGATGGTGACGGCCTGCCCCCCTGTGGCATCAAAGTAATAGATATCCTGATCCGTGGCCGGGCTAATCGTCCCTGCAAGGCTCTGCCCGACAGCCAGAATACGATAATCATTGGTGTCCAGCGCCCCCAGGGCATTCAGAGCCTCCCGTACATTGATGCGATGCTTGCTGACCGTTCCCCCCGTGCGTGTATCACGGATCACCGGGCCTGTGGTACGCAGCGCCAGAATAATCTCGCTGATAGGCGCAGTTGACCGCGCCGACTTGAGCAGGGCAATCGCCCCCGCGACATGCGGCGCAGCCATCGAGGTACCATCGAAGGTGGCAAAGTCCCCAGGCACCGAGGAGCGAATCGCTGAG
>JACCSL010001051.1 GCA_013812995.1 Ardenticatenales bacterium
CTACAATAGTTGGGGCAATGGATCAGCGATGCGGGTTAGCCCGATAGGGGTCGTACTGGACAGTGTGGAAGCGGTGCTACAAGAGGCGGAGAGAAGCGCTGTCGTCACCCACAATCACCCGGAGGGAATCAAGGGCGCGCAGGCTGCCGCGCTGGCACTCTTCCTGGCAAGGCGGGGTGAGAGCAAGGCAACGATTCGGCGCGAGATCACAGGACGCTTCGAGTACGATCTGGGGCGTTCCCTGGATGAGATTCGCCCGACCTACCAGTTCGATGTTTCCTGCCAGGGCTCGGTTCCCGAATCCATCCTGGCTTTCCTGGAGTCGGACAATTACGAGGACGCGGTGAGAAAGGCGGTGTCACTCGGCGGGGATAGCGATACGATGGCCTGTATCGCGGGGAGCATCGCACAGGCACACTATGGTGGTGTGCCCGAGGAGATTGCCGAGGAGGCGCGGCGACGGCTGCCCACGGAGTTTCTGGAGATTCTGGCCGCGTTTGAGCACCGCTATGGCGGATGAATATCTATCTGATTGAGCCCTACCTCACCGGCTCGCACGAGAGCTGGGTGGAGGGCTACACACGCTTTAGCCGCCACCCCATTGAGCGACTGACGATGCCCGGGCACTTCTGGAAATGGCGGATGCACGGGGGTGCGATCACCCTCGCCCCGCAGTTGCGTGCCGCCTTTGACAGCGCGCACCCGCCAGACTTGCTTCTTGCAACGGACATGATCGACGTGACAACGCTTCTAGCCCTGACGCGCGATGTCACGCACCACACGCCCGTTGCCTTCTATTTTCACGAGAATCAGCTCACCTACCCGCCGGTTCCGGGCACAAAGCGCGACCTTCACTATGGCTGGATCAACTACGCCTCGTCATTGGCGAGCGACCGGCTGTTTTTCAATTCGCGCTACCACCTGGAATCCTGGTACGACGAGCTGCCCCGTCTCCTGAAACATTACCCCGATTTCACCAACTTGGAGACCATCGCTGACCTCCGCGCGCGTAGCGAGGTGCTCTATCCTGGCGTCCACCTGGCCCGCCTTGATGAGGCCGCCGATTATCCGGGCATCCCACCACGCGGCACGCCGGGCGAAGCGCCGCTTATTCTATGGAATCACCGCTGGGAATTCGACAAAAAGCCGGAGCAGTTCTTTGCCCTGCTGGAGCAGTTGGACCATCGGGGGCTACCCTTCCGCCTGGCGATTGCAGGAGAGAGCTTCCGCAGTAACCCGACAGAGTTCCTGGCCGCGCGCGAGCGCTTTCAGAAGCACATCGTACATTTTGGCTATGCCACCGGGGAGCAGTACCGCGCCCTGCTTCAGCGCAGCGACATCGTGCTCTCCACGGCCATCCACGAGTTTTTTGGCATCGCGGTCATCGAGGCAATCTACGCGGGGTGTTGTCCGCTTCTGCCCCATCGGCTATCTTACCCCGAACTGATCCCGGCGGAGCACCATGCCGAGTTCCTCTACCACAAATTTGGCGATGCTCTGCATCGTCTGTACCGTTGGCTGACGGAGGGACTTCCCAATGTGGAGGCGCTGCGGCCCGCAATGACCCGCTTTGCCTGGCCCACGCTGGCGGCAGAGTACGACGCGGCATTTGCGGCAATAGTCGAGGAAAAGCACTAGCCGATTCTCAGCCCTACTTCTCCTCTTGGAGCAGCTCGCGGGCGGCCTCCGCCTCCTCGTCACGCACCAGCACCTGGATTCCTCCCAGTTGTCCCATCGTCAAGCCATAGATATGGCTCGCTGCCTCGCCATGCAGGAGCACCGTGATCCCGTTGCTCTCTAGGAGGCCCCGGATGACCTCGGCCTCCATCGGCGTGTTCGCTGTGTAAACGACCTCAAGCTCGCTTGTCATCGTTCGCCTCGCTTCTGGCTCAACGTCACTTTGTCAAAAAATTCTTGCGGACTTGCTTGGCAGTAACCGAGGGGCGGGACGGGGGAATGGGGGTCGCTGGAACAGCCGTCGCTCTTGGTGGCACGGAGGTTGCCGTGGCAACCACGGGCGCGTTCTGGTCCAACCTCATCCAGACCCCATCGATGAAAATCTGATCCGCTCCATGCGATCTCGGGTTGTGGACCCGGACAAACAGTGTCATGGTGGAACCCGCCGCCACCGCGCGATGCTCCAGCATTGTCAGGCGGCTGAAGGGCCACACCTGTGGTCCCCATTGTACGCTCTGGGCATTGGGATTGGTTCCTCCGGTGGGGTCCA
>JACCSL010000014.1 GCA_013812995.1 Ardenticatenales bacterium
CATGAAGGCAGATAACGTCACGTCCCCCATGCCGAAGCCTCCTCTCGCAACCCGGTAAATCACGTAGAAGATAATCAGGCCCAGCAAGGCCCCTAGCAGGGAGGAGCGCCAATTCAGGCGGGGGTCCACCAGGCTAGCGAGCAAGGCCAGGCCGGTGGCGGGCAGGCTCAGCACATTGGGGATGAAGTGCGTTTCGATGTCGATGACCGCTATCAGCGTAAAAACCACGCTCCACAGAGCCATGAATCCCTTGCTTATCATGCTCTCGCCCTGCCAGGCGGCGATGCCCGCCGAGAGCATTGCCAGAGCAACAGTAAAAAGCGTGCGATAGGGAATCGCACGCCGTTGCTCCTCGTAATAGGGAAGGGTCTGGGACCAGCGCGCCCCGGTCCAGGCCAGAAGTCCGGCAAGTATCGTAAAAAGAATCGTCGGTCCCACAGCGCCTCTGGATGTTGAATGATGGTGGTGCGGATACTATATCACCGGAGAGCCCAGCAGAGAAGAGGTTTCCTCTTTTCCATCTATTTTCCGGCCAAACTTGGTTCTGCGTTCTGATTTGCATACAATCGGGCCATGCAAAACTATGATCGTGTTTCTATCTTGGTGAGCTTGGTCCTGCTCGGGCTGGCGCTCACGCCCCTCATTGGCCTCCAGACACGGATAGTCCAGGCGGAGTTGTTTGGCTCGCCCGTCACGATACCGCTGTCCAGTCAGTTGATTATGGCTGTGCTGCTCTACGCGCTCACCGCTGTAGGCGTTGAGTACATTGTTCGCGGCCATGAGGAGTTTAGCCAGGGCCCTGGGCATGGCTCCTCCTACCTGTTTTGGATCATTCCCACGCTTGTGACGCTGGCCGCCACCTGGCTGACGCCGCTACTGGCAACCAATCTCTTCGCCTGGCTAGGTGGACTCACCCTGGCCGCCATTGGTCTATCCGCCGTCGTCATCGCGGAGTATCGCACGATTAGCCTCTCCGACCCGCTCTACACCCCGGCGCGCCTCTTTTTGAATGTTGTGACGTACGTCAGCGCGCTGGTGCTTTTTACGGCGATCTACGGCTCCAAATTGCGCTCTGCCCTGTCGGCCAGCAGCGTGGCTTTCCTGGCGGGCGTCCTTGCGTTGGCGCTGCTGCGCGTCGGGCCAACTGCCACGGTACGCACCTGGGCCTACGCGGTAATCTGCGGCCTCGTGCTCGCAGAGGCCACCTGGGCACTCAACTACTGGGGCGTGACTGGCGTGGCCGGAGGTGGGCTGCTCGTGCTGATCTTCTACTTCTTCACGGGACTCTCCCAGCAGCGCCTCCTGGGCCGCTTCAGCCGCCCGGTCATCATCGAGTTTAGTATCGTGGGGCTGCTCGGGCTCTTCCTGCTGGTCACTCAGGGCGCGCTCTCCTGGTAAAAAGCACTCTCATTCTTTACGGAGCAGGAGCACCCCTGCCAGAATGAAGGCACCGCCTAGCCACTGCGGCCGTGTCAGCGCCTCCGCCAGCAGGAAGTACCCAAGCAGCGCGGCCACCAGCGGCTCAATCGTGGCGATGATGCTGGCCCGGCCCGCATCGTTAAGGGTCTGTAGCCCCGTGGTGTAGAGCATCAGGCTCCCCACCGTCGGGACGAGGCCGATGTAGAGCAGCAGTAGGATGCCCTGTGCGCTCTGGAGCGGCGCGACCAGAGCCTGCCACTGTGCCAGAGCCACTGGCAGCAGAAAAAGCATCCCCGCTCCCAACGAGTAGAGCATCGTGGTGGCCGGACGGTAGCGGCGCAGCGCGGCCTTGCCAAAGATGCTGAAGGTCGCGTAGGTCAGCCCGCTGGCAAGCCCCGCCGCGATTCCCCAGCCACTGGTTCGCAGCACCGATAGCTCGTAGGCCCCAGACACCAGCGCCGCCCCCGCGAAGGTCAGCGCGACGGCGATGCCCTTGCGCACTGTGAGCGGCTCGCCAAAGAAGAAAAAGCTCATCAGTGTCACCCAGGCGGGCGCGGTGTAGAGCAGAACGGCCGCCACCGCCACGGTGGACAGTTGGATCGCGAGCGGGTACACCGTGTAGAAAAGCGCGACACTGATGAGGCCATAAGCCAGGAAAAAGGGCAGATCGCGCCATGCCACCCGGAGTTGGGCAGGGTCGCGCAGGGCCAGCCACACAGCCAGAGCAATGCCCGCCAGCAGCGCCCGCCAGAATCCGATTGGGACGGGTGCCGCGCCCACGGCGGTCAGGCCGCGAATCGTTGGCCCCAGGGTTCCCCACAGCACGGCGGCCAAGACGACCATCAACACACCCTTCTGCTTGGAGGAATTGTCTATCTCTGCCATCGAGTTTCCACCAGCTCGTACTCATCCTTATGTAGCCAAGCGGTAGCGTCCTCGTAGCTATCAAATTCCTTTATGATCGACTTTGTTTGAGGATCATAAAGCTGAAAGATGCCATTGCTGAATGCCTGGAGCACCAGAACATAGGTGAAGCCCACATCCGCCATCCCATCGACCCATACCTCTAACCACTTGAGCGATACTGCCATTTCTCCCCCTCGAGCCATAAAAAGCCAGGATGATATAATCGTGCGACTCATCCAATCGGCAAGCTTCGGCCTTCTTCTTTTTGGGCTATAATCTGCCAATATCCCCCAGGCACGAGCGCTCTGGAAGCACCAGAGCAGAGGAATGATCTGTGATTACACTCAATGGTGAGACACTTCGCATCCGCGATGTCGTGCACATAGCGCGCAGCGCACCGGGCGAGGTCGAGGTGCGACTCAGTGACGAGGCAAAGACAAAGGTGCAGCGCAGCCGCACGGCGGTGGAGCAACTCATCGCCGAAGAGCGTGTAGCGTACGGAATTACGACGGGCTTCGGGGCCTTCAAAGACCGCTTCATCTCGCGGGACCAGCTGGACGAGTTGCAGCGCAACCTCGTGCTGAGCCACGCGGTGGGCGTCGGCTCCCCCTTTGCGCCCGATGAGACGCGCGCCATCATCCTGATTCGGGCGAACCAGCTAGCAAAAGGGTTCTCCGGTATTCGCGTGGAGGTGCTTGAGTTTTTGCTGGAGCTTCTGGCGCGGGGCGTCTACCCCGTGATCCCGCAGCAGGGCTCCCTGGGCTCTTCCGGTGACCTGGCACCGCTGGCACACCTGGCGCTCGTCTGCATCGGCGGGGGCGAGGCCATCGTTGAGGGCGAGCGGATGGGTGGAGGGGAAGCCCTCGCCCGTGTCGGGCTGACGCCGGTCGTGCTGAAGGCCAAGGAAGGGCTAGCCCTGCTCAATGGCACAGCGGTGATGACCGCCGTGGGCTGCCTTGCCACCCATGATGCCGAGGTCACGACGCACGCCGCTGACATCGCGGGGGCGCTCTCGTTGGAGGCGATGGAGGGCACCGGCGAAGCGTATGATGAGCGGCTGCATCTGGCGCGACCGCATCCCCGGCTTATCGAGGGGGCTCACTACATGCGCCACCTGCTGGAGGGCAGCGAGTTCCTGCGCAAGCGCGACCCGTTCCGCGTGCAGGATGCCTACTCCCTGCGCTGCCTCCCACAGATTCATGGGTCGGTGCGCGAGGCCATCGAGTATGCCAAGTGGCTGCTGAGCATCGAACTCAACAGCGCCACGGACAACCCGCTGATCTTCGTCAGCGATGAAACCGGGGAGATCGATGTCATCTCCGGGGGAAATTTCCACGGGGAGCCCGTTGCTCTGGCGATGGACTACCTGACCATCGCCCTCGTCGAGTTGGCGAATGTCTCGGAGCGGCGCACGAATCGGCTGGTCGATGCGAAGGAGAACGAGGGCATTCTGCCCCCCTTCCTGACCGAAGGCGGCGGTCTCCACTCCGGTTTTATGATCGTGCACTACACTGCCGCCAGCCTGGTGAGCGAGAACAAGGTGCTGGCTCACCCAGCGAGCGCCGACACCGTGCCGACCAGCGCCAACATCGAGGATCATCAGTCGCTGGGTACCATCGCGGCGCGCCAGGCACGCGAGGTGCTGAACAATAGCGCCACGGTCGTTGGCATTGAGATTTTTGCCGCCGCGCAGGGGATTGACTTCCGCCGACGGCGCGCGGGGCGCGAGTTGCAGTTGGGCGTGGGGACCATCCCGGTGTATGCGTTGATCCGCGAGCACATTCCCTTCATCGAAAAAGATGAGTGGATGCAGCCGCATGTGCTGAAGGCGAAAGAGTTGGTGCTCTCTGGGGCGATCACCCGAGCGGCGGAAGCGGCTGTCTGGCGGCATGGACATAGTTCTGATGGGGAGCGCTTGCCCCTCTCAGAGGAATAGGCGGAAACTTCTATGACATTTTCTCTGACAGAGGAGCAGCGGGCGCGCCTTGACGCGAGCGAGGATTTCTGGCTGGCAACGGTACGCCCCTCGCCAGCCGCGCACTTGATCCCGATCTGGGCAGTGCTGGTCGAGGACGCGCTCTACATGGGCACCGAGACGCCCGCGCAGAAGGTTCGCAATATCCTGGCGCACCCGCGCGCGGCGCTCTCTCTGCCCGACACCCGCCAGGTGCTGATTCTGGAAGGCTCTGTCACCGTGGTGGAGGGCATCATCCCGCCCGCCGTGGTGGCGCGTTTCAAAGAAAAATATGACTGGAGCATCGACTCAAGCGAAAAGACCTTTCTGCTGCTCCAGTTCACCCCTGACAAAATTCTGAGTTGGAATGCCTGATGCGTCGAACGACAATAAAGCTACTCTGCTTGCTGGTTATTGCCTTCCTCTCTCTGGTAACGCCCGTCGCGGCGCAGGGAACGGGGGTCATTGAAGGACAGGTAACGATGCCAGGGAATGGCGCGTTACCGGAGGGGCTGGAGGTCGAGTTGCTCTTCTTACCCAACGGGCAGGGGCCACCCGTCATCAAGAAGTTACCGCTGGGGGAAGATGGCGCGTACCGCTTCACCGAGGTGGACCCCAGCCCACAACATCGCTATCTGGTGCGTGTGAAAATCGAGGGCGAGGACAATCTGAGTGATGTCCTCGCCTTCCAGCAGGGTGAAACAACCTTACAGGTGGACCTCCGGCTACTGGAGCGAACGACGGATGCCAGCGCGCTCTTGCTGCCCCAGGTAAACATGGTAATGGATGTCCGCTCCGATGGCTGGCTCGTTGTGGCACTCTACCGCTACGAGAACAGCGGGGAGCAGATTATCCAGAACGAGACCAACCCGCCGGTTCAGCTGCCACTCCCTGCTGACGCGCTCAGCGTGCAGTTCGGCGAGGAGATGCGCCCGGCGGGAATCATCGAGTTGAGCGACGGCTTTGCCTATACCGGCCCCTTTGCCCCTGGCGAGACGCCGGTGGTGGTCTCCTATCTCCTTTCCTACCAGGAGGGCGAGCAGGAAGTGACCTTGCGCCTCGGGGCCGCCGCCGGGCAGGTGCGCCTCTTCGTGCCCCAGCTAGGGCAGCGCACCGAAACCCTCGATATGGCCGTGCTGGGCCTCGAGGATAGGATCGGCGGACGCACCTTTGAGGTATACGAGGCAGAAGCGACCTCTGCGACCCAGGGTTTTACCTTCCGCTTCTCGGGGTTGCCACCCGCGCCAGCCCCGGAGGCCCCTGTCGCTTCAGAGAGCAATGGCAATGGGCCGCGCGTGGT
>JACCSL010000020.1 GCA_013812995.1 Ardenticatenales bacterium
CTCGTGATGCGCTCATCGTGGCCGCCCTCCGCTGCCTTGGTCGTCGGTGTAAGGATGGGTTTGGGGAGCGCATCGTTCTTCTGGAGTCCCTCGGGGAAGCGTTGCCCATAGATGGCACGCTCACCCAGGCTGTAACGGTACCAGAGCGCGGTCGTCGTCACGCCCGTGATGTAGCCGCGCACGATGACCTCAATGGGCAGCGCCTGGCACTCGCGCGCCACAGTCACGTTCGGGTCGGGGAGTTCCAGAAGGTGATTGCCGATGATGTCCCGCGTCTGCTCGAACCAGAAGGCGGCGAGCTGGTTGAGCACCTGTCCCTTGAACGGGACAAGACCCAGGATGCGGTCGAAGGCGGAGAGGCGGTCCGTCACCACGAGGATGCGTTTGCCATCGATGCGATAGTTGTCCCGCACCTTGCCGGGAATTTTCTCACCCAGGAAAGGCAACTCCACACCCCGGAAGACATGGGGGAGAGACGATTGAAGCTCAAGCTCGGTCAACAAAAAAACCTCCTTCTATCGGCGGGACATGACTGAAGCACCTCGTTCCTCAAGCCATACCCTCGTTTGCGCCCTCGCTGGCCTGCGCATAGTGCAACGGATCAAAGATCTGATCCCACTGGCAAAAGTGGGTGGCCGCCCGTGTGAACTGGATATGCGGATGGTACTCAACGCGCTGTTCTACATTGTGGTGGGCGGCATCCAGTGGCGGATGTTGCCGCGCGAGTATCCGAACTGGCAGAGTGTCTACTATTACTTTCGCGTATGGCGTGAGGACGGGCCAGTCTCGCCCCAGGGGTTGGCCGCCAGGGCTCGCTGAGCTTCCAGAGCGGCTAAGAGCGCCTGGGGCGCGGTCGCAAACGCAGCGCAAAAGGTATGGCCTCTCGCAAGAGAGCATCATGACGGGCAAGTGCCTCCTTCATACCCTCGGGGTATTCCTCCCATAGTCGGGTACTACCTTCAATGTAGGTGAACAAAAAGGTCACGATGCTGGATGAGAGTGATGCCATTTTTCCTCGCCTCATGGCGCTTTCATTGTCCATTTCCAAGCTGGGTGGGCGCTGATAAAATACCACCGAAGATTGCAATCAACACATAGCAAAAGGAGCTTTCCACATGATTGAGCGCGTCGGCACCCTCTCTATCTTTGTCACAGACCAGGATCGCGCCAAGCAATTCTACACGGAGGTGCTGGGCTTCGAGCTACACCGGGATGAGCCGCTCTACCCTGGGGCCACGGCCCGCTGGGTCGAGGTCGCCCCGCCGGGTGCCGAGACCGCTCTCATCCTCTACCTGCCGGACCAGAACTGGGAGCACTACCAGGCCGTACGGGGCAAGTCCCAGGCCCTCACCTTCAACGTCACCCACATGGCGGCTACCCACGACGAGCTGGTGGCGAAGGGCGTGCGCTTCGTGCAGGAGCCCGACGTGCAGCCCTGGGGCACCTACGCCATCATCGAGGACTCGGAAGGCAACAAACTCCTCCTGGTGCAGCAGCCCGGCGGCTGAGCAGCGTTCAGTGGCGCGGCAGCAGTGTGGAGGGTGAGGAGCGTGCCACGAAGAGGAAGAGATCAAACGCCTCGGGCAGGATGGTCATGGCATTCTCACACTCCGGGCAGCGCGGTGGCCGTGAGATCATCCAGCGCATTGCCCATCGAGTGGGCGCGCCGACCCAGCGCCGCAAAGGCCAGGAACGTAACCACATCGCCTACCGCCAGGGGCAGACGATGCTTGTGGGTGAAGGTGGGATTGAGCATCAAAAACCTCGTTTCGCGTCATAAAACGTAAAAGGTAATGCGTAAAACGTAATATGTAAGCGTAAAAAGGTTCGCAGAATTGAGCAACTTTGCTAGTATAGCTCCCTACTTACGTTTCTGGTTCTGCTGGAATATGTGGTGGAGTCATGGCTCTGCGTGGCGGCCCTCTCCCCGGCCTGCGGCCGCCCCTCTCCCGATTTCGGGAGAGGGGACACGGAGCGAAGCGACGTGGGGGAGAGGGCTCGCATGGCACGCTTCCCGATCTTCCATACCACAAATTCCATCAGAAGCAGTTACGGTTTACGTTTTAAAGAACTGACCTATCTGGAGGATACCCTATGACCCCCATCATACTCCTGACGAACGATGATGGCATATTTTCGCCCGGCCTGAAAGCGGCAGCGGCGGCGGTGGCGCATCTTGGCGAGCTGCTCATCGTTGCCCCCCGCTATCAGCAAACGAGCATGGGCCGCGCCATGCCGCGCGACCCCAAGACAGGGATTGTGGAAGCCATCGAGCTTGACATAAATGGGCAAGCGGTGATCGGCTACGGAGTGCATGGTTCCCCGGCGCAGGCGGTGCTACACGCGGTCATGGAGCGCGCACCGGAGAAGCCCGCGCTCTGCATCAGCGGCATCAACTACGGGGAAAATCTGGGCGTTTCCATCACGCTCAGCGGCACAGTTGGTGCCGCCATTGAGGCCACCTCATGGGGGATCCCCGCGATGGCGCTCTCGCTGGAGTTCGACGTGGATAGCCAGCATTCCAACGAGTACCACACGCTCGATTGGGAGGGTTCCAAGCATGTGACCGCCTACCTCGCGGAGCGCCTCTTACGGCAGGGGCTCCCGCCAGAAATCTCCATGCTCAACGTCAACATTCCCTCGGACACCACGGCCAGCACCCTCATTCGTGTGACCACCCAAAGCCGTCAGAACTACTTCGTGATTCGCCAACATGGCGGGCGGGATTTCTCGCAGAGCCACCACTACGATTTTGATGTCCTGGTGGACGATGCTTCCCTGGAGCCAGAAAGCGATGTCATGGCCGTGTGGCGGGACCGCGTGGTTTCCGTGACGCCGCTGGGGTGGGAGATGACCGCGAAGATTCATCTCGAAGAGTGGTTCAGCCGCTTTGATTTGCCCTCGGGAGGGTGATAGACGCCGCCTGGCCGATGGGATATACTCCTCAACAGCACTCTGCTACCAGTCAACAACCCCCGAGTAGAACTCGGGGGCTTCGCCCAGGGGGCACCCGCGGGTACCCTCTGGGTGAAGCCCGGTTGATTAGGACCTCAGCCACCACGCTACGGCGTGACGGGGCTACGTTAGCGGTGAATGAGATAGGCACGTTCGGGTACTCCACACGCTCGGACCGCTGCGACGCGTTGTTAAACATC
>JACCSL010000022.1 GCA_013812995.1 Ardenticatenales bacterium
GGCGAGGGCGCTGCGGTAACGCTCTCCGACTCGTTTCGCGACTTTGGCTTCGAGATGGGCCGCCTGAAGACCGGCACCCCGCCGCGCGTGGACGCCCGCACGATTGACTTCTCGTTCAGCGAGATTCAGCCGGGCAGCGAGGAGCCACTCTACTTCTCCTTTGCCTACCCGGCGCATGGCATCAAGCACCCGGACAACTGGATGGCGCGCCTGGGAGCACCCAGCCCGCTCTACCCGCAGAACGAGCGCGCGCACCGCGCCAGCGGCTGGCGGCCGCAGTTACCCTGCTATCTCATCAACACCACCCCGGAGTTTCACGAGATCGTGCGGGAGAATCTGGACCGCGCGCCGATGTTCACCGGCGTCATTGAGGGGGTAGGGCCGCGCTACTGCCCGAGCATCGAGGACAAGATCGTGCGCTTTGCGGACAAGTCCTCGCACGGATTCTTTCTGGAGCCGGAAGGGTGGCAGACCTCCGAGGTGTATGTGCAGGGCTGCAATACCTCGCTGCCCGAGGATGTGCAGTGGAAGATGCTGCGCACCATCCCCGCGCTGCGCAACGCGGAACTGATGCGCATTGGCTACGCGGTGGAGTACGACTACGTGCTCCCGCACCAGCTTCATGCCTCGCTGGAGACGAAGCGCATCGAGGGACTCTTCCACGCGGGGCAGTTAAACGGAACCACGGGCTACGAGGAGGCCGCCGCGCAGGGGCTCATCGCGGGGCTCAACGCGGCGCTGAAGGTACAGGGCAACGCACCGCTGGTCATGCGCCGCGACGAGAGCTACCTTGGCGTGCTCATCGACGATCTGGTGACCTCGGAGATTCGCGAGCCCTACCGCCAGATGACGGGGCGCGCCGAGTTCCGGCTGCTGCTCCGCCAGGACAATGCCGACCTGCGGCTGACGCGGCATGGCTACGAGGCTGGCCTGGTATCGCAGAGCCGCCACGAGGCCGTCGAGGCCAAGCGGCGGGCGGTTGAGGGGGAGCTGAAGCGTCTCAGCCGCACCTTCCTGACGCCGACGGCCTCGAACGAGGCACTGGCGCGGCTGGGCCGCGAGACGCTCAGCGATGGGGTCAACGCGCTTCAATATCTGCGCCGCCCCGACTGCTCCTACGAGTTGATGGCCCAGCTCCTGCCGCCGGAGGAGCCGCTCTCCGAGGAGGAGGGCCTGCAGGTGGACATCCAGACCAAGTATGAGGGCTACATCGAGAAGCAGCAGGCGATGGTGGATCGCGTGCGGAGCCTGGAGCTGCGTGAGATCCCGCGCGATCTGGACTATACCTCCCTCCGTGGGATGCGGAAGGAGGCGCAGCAGAAGCTGACCCATTTCCGCCCCGAGACCGTGGGGCAGGCGAGCCGCATCGCCGGGGTCAACCCGGCGGACATCTCCGTGCTGCTCGTCCACCTAGAGCGGCTGGAGAAAACGAGATAAGGCTACAACTGATTCTCCCACTCTCCAGGGGCGACAACGAGCGCCATGCCGCGCGGCCCCGTGTGGGCTCCCATCGCGGGCGAGGTTTTGGCGGTGTAGAGCCATTTCACATCGAAGCGCTGCCGCAGGAGGACGTCGATCTCGGCGGCCTCTTTGTCCATCTCCCCGTGAAGGACCATGAAGCGGCCTGGCCGACCCTCGCCGACGATCTCGGCGGCAAGGTCCACCATCTTCCGCATCGTCGAGGGGAAGGAGCGCACACGCGCGATAGGCGCGTAGATTCCCTCGGATTTATCCACCGTGATGACAGGCTTGATGTTCAGGAAAGAGCCAACCGCCCCGGCGACCTTCCCGATGCGCCCGCCCTTGATGAGGTAGGTCAGATCGTCTACCGCAAAGAAGAGCTCGGTTTCCTTGTGTGTCTTGCGAACCGCTGCCAGGGCCGCGTCCATATCAGCGCCCGCCTTGATGGCCTTGGCAGCGGCAATGAGCTGGAACCCGATGGCCCCTGCAATCGTCATCGAATCGTGGATAACGATTTTCCCCGCCGGGAATTGATTGGCTGCCTGCTTGGCCCCGTTGATCGTGCCACTCAGCCCCGAGGAGGCGCAGATGCAGAGCACCTGATCATGCGTCTTGAGCGCCTCCTCGAACGCCTCCACGAACTTCTGCGGGGTCGGCTGCGAGGTTGTGGGCAGGCTCTTGGCGGTGCGTTGGCGCTTATAGAACTCCTCCGCACTAATTTCAACTCGGCTCTGTAGAACTTCCCCGTCAATAATCACGGAGATGGGAACTAGGGTAATATCATACGTCTCAATCGTTTCCTGGGGCATATCTACGGTGCCGTCAGCGATCAGTTTGATGGACAAGGCATGTCTCCTTTGGGTTCATTAGAATGGGCCAATGGTACATGGTTGGTCATTGCTCTGCAACCTTCTCTCTCCCAAAGCGCCAGGGGGCTTGCAGAAATAGGAATGTCCATGCGATGATCAAGCTAGCTTTCCCCAATATATAGAAGGAGTGCGCATCGATGAGAAAGGGACTACCGTGGGGTCTACTTGTCTTGATGGTGCTAGTGGCTCTTAGTGCATGTACGGCCAACGGAAGCGAGGACGTGTCCGTTGATGCGACGCCGGAAGCATTTATGGGCAACTGCGAGCGGGCCAGGGGACCTCTTAGTGTCTATATGTGGAGTGAGGAGTTGGTTCCAGAGGTCTTAGAGGGATTCGAGGCACTGTATGGGATAGAGGTGCGCTCTGACACGTACACCTCGAACGAGGAGATGATCGAGCGGTTGAGCCAGGGGGACACGGGGTACGACGTGGTGTTCCCCTCGGACTACGCGGTGCAGCAGATGGTGGGGGAGGGGATGCTGGAGCGGCTGGACAAGGAAAACATCCCGAACCGGGAGAACCTGACGACGGTGCTGGCGTACTACTACGACCCATCGAACGAGTACTCCATGCCATTTCAGTGGGGGACAACCGGCATTGCCTACAACAGCAAGTACGTGGACCCGCCGCCCGACTCCTGGGCGGTGCTCTTCGACCCGGCGATCGCAGGGGCGTACGCGGGAAAAATCAGTATGCTGGACGACTCGCGCGAGGTGCTAGGGGCAGCCTTGCTCTATCTGGGATACTCGGTGAACGACACGGATCCGACGCACCTGGCGGCGGCGCGGGCACTGGTGGAGAGCCAGCAGCCACTTCTGGCGGGCTACGACAGCGAGCATTTCAGCCGGACACTGGTGAACGAGGACGTCTACCTCGCGCAGGCTTGGGGTGGCCAGGTAGCGCTCGCTGCCAGCCAGAACGACGCGATTCGCTATGTCATTCCCAAGGAGGGAGCTATCATCTGGATGGACAACATGGCGATTCCCAAGGGCGCGCCCTTCAAATGTACCGCTGAGCTTTTTATAAACTATCTTCTCCAACCGGAGATTGCCGCGCAGGTCTCGTCCAAGACCTTCTACAACTCGCCCATTCCGGCAGCCTCCCCGCTGCTGGATGAAGCCACGCAGGAAGTGCTGTCCAAAGGCTTCCTTATCAGCAATGAGACGATCAATCGCCTACAGTGGACCGAGTACGGTCCTGGTGCGGAGATATACGAGACGATTTGGGCTGAGATTCGATAGAGACGTCTAGAAGGGAAGTCGACAATGCAAAGGAACGTCACAGGTGTCATAGCGGTGCTGTTGCTGCTACTTCTGGGAGCTTGCCAGTCATCGGGCGGGACTTCCAGTCCTCCCACCAACACCGCCGAGAGCGTTTTTCTGGGTGGCTGCGACAAGGCTGAGGGTCCCCTGCGCCTGTACATGTGGTATGAGGAGGTGGTCCCGGAGGTTCTGGAGCAGTTCGAAGCTCGCTATGGGGTTGAACTGAGCTACGAGACCTACAGCTCGAATGAGGAGATGCTAGAAACCCTGCGCGATGGCGAGACCACGTATGACATGGTATTTCCCTCGGATTACGCGGTGCAGATCATGATCGAGCAGGGGATGGCCGAGAAACTCAACAAGAACAACATTCCGAATCGGGCGAACCTGACGACGGTGCTGGCGTACTACTACGACCCATCGAACGAGTACTCCATGCCATTTCAGTGGGGGACGACCGGTATTGCCTACAACAGCAAGTACGTGGACCCGCCGCCCGACTCATGGGCGGTGCTCTTCGACCCGGCGATCGCAGGCCCCTATGCGGGCAAGTTCACGATGCTGAACGAGGAGCGGGAAAGCATCGGGGCGGCGCTGATCTACCTGGGCTATTCGGTGAACGACACAAACCCGTCGCACCTGGGAGAAGCCCAGACCCTGCTGGAGGCGCAGAAGCTGCTCCTGGCGGGCTACGACAGCGAAAACTTTAGCGATGCCCTGGTAAGCGAGGAGATTTACCTGGCCCATGCGTGGAGCGGACCAGCGGCCCTGGCGGCCAGCCAGAACGACGATATTCGCTACGTGATTCCGAAAGAGGGAGCCGTGATCTGGATGGACAACATGGTGATTCCGACCGGGGCCGCGCACAAGTGTACGGCGGAATTGTTCATGAACTACATGCTGGAAGCGGAGGTGGCCGCTCAGGTTTCCTCCCGCACCTTCTACAACTCGCCCGTCCCATCCTCTGAGCCCCTCTTTGCCGCCGGAACCCGCGACGTGCTCAGCAAAGGCTTCGCTATCAACAACGAGACGATCAACCGGCTGGAGTGGATCGAGTATCTCGGCGACGTAGGGTTCTACACGGAGGTTTGGGAAGAGATCACATCGCCCTAACGCGCGGAGGCCTATAGCCGGAGCCGCTAGAACGAGCAGGATCATGCGGCCCGCTATTACCTTGAACAGCGCCAGGCCCCGGTGGCGTTGGTGGACTGAAAGGAAGAGCCATGTACGCATTCGACGAGGTGGCGCAGGAGGCAGAGGGCTTTCACCGGGCGGTGGTCGAGCGCCAACCTTTCCGGCCACTGTATGTCAAGATCAAACTGATCTACGGCTGCAACCTGAAGTGTGAGATGTGCAACCACTGGCGGCTGCGGCGGGAGCGCCCCCTGGCTATCTCGCGCTTTATGGAAGTGCTGGACGAGTTGGCTGGGCTGGGCTGCCGCAAGATTCATTTTACGGGGGGCGAGCCGCTGCTGCGCCCGCAGGTGCCGGAGTTGACCGCCCACGCCACCGCGCTGGGGCTGCGCGTCAACATGACCACGAACGGGACGCTGGTGGACAAAGATCTGGCAAAGCGGCTGGTCGAGTCGGGGCTGCGCGCGGTCAACATCTCCCTGGATTCCCCGGAGCGGCGGACCCATGACAAGGTGCGGGGCGAGCGTGGCGCATGGAAGAAAACCGTGCGCGCCATTGAGTTTTTCTATCGCGCGGCGCACAAGGGTAAGGTTGTGGTTCGCCTCAACACCGTCGTCAGCCGCCTGAACTACGCGAGCCTCGCCGCGCTCCCCGACCTGGCGCACCAGCTTGGCGCGGCCTCGCTGAACCTCATCCCGGTAGACGACCATTGCGGGGAGCATCTCTCGCTGCGCCGCCGCGACATCGCCACCTACAACGAAACCATCGCGCCGCAGATCGCCGAGCGGGCGCTGGCGTTGGGGCTGATGAACCATGAGAGCCAGGCGTATCCCTTTGGGCGGACGAGCGAGGAAACCGCCTGTGCGCGGCGGGGGCAGTACGCGCTGGGCTGGTACGACCGTCATCCCTGCTTCGCCCCCTGGACGCACAGCCTGATCGACTTCAACGGGCAGGTGTTTATCTGCTGCATGACGCGCGATCAGATTCCACCCCTCGGCGACCTGAAAACATCGTCCTTCACGGAGATATGGACGGGGAACAACTACGCGGGCATTCGCGACCTGATGCACCCACCCGCGCTCGCGCCCTGCCGCCGCTGCGACGATTTCCTGGACGAGAATCGCACCCTGCTCCAGATTTTCGACGGCGCTCAGCTCAAATCGGAGAACATATCGCTCTCGTCCTGATCCCAGCGGCTCGCGGACTCGAAGATGAGGAAGTCCGTGCTGTCATAATTCTGCGCGGTGATGGGCAGCGCGACGGGCTGCGCCAGCCCCTGCTCGCACGCCAGGCAGATCATCCCCTCGGGTTTTAACGAGAGGTGTGTTTCGCAGTAGCCGCGCCCACACTGGATGCAGCGCCCCAGCGCCGGGCTGTCGCAGCGGTGCGGCACCAGGTATCCGACGATCATCTCACATTGCTGGGCCATGAGTCTCCTTGGGAGAACGGAAAGTCAAAAGTCAAAGGTCACCAAGTAGGCCCCTAAAAGGGGAAAGTCAAAAGTCACCAAGTAGGCCCCTAAAGGGGGAAAGTAACGGCACGAATAACGGCACGAAATCAAGGCTATTATGGGAGTCGTTGACAACAAAGCGCCCTCCTGGTTCGACTTGCGGCTTTGGGTCGCCCCAAGTCTACCCCAGAAGGGCACTTTGTCTATGTGGTGCTCTCTAAAATGTCGAGAGCGCTACTGTTTCAGTCTGCTTCCTCGCTGAGCACATTGAAGGTCTCATCCAGATGGACATCCACCTGGCGACCGTTGTCCAGGGTAATCTCGATCTCGTAGTAGCCTTCCTCGTCTCCGACCTCGGTGTCCGTGACGCGACCCTCACCGATGTACTTCAGTGCCGCCGCGCTGGCCTGGTCGAGGGCGTCACCTGTGATCGGCTTATCAGCCCCCTCGGCCTCATCCTCGGCTTTATCCGCCGCGTCATTTTCCCCGTCGTCGTCGGCCTCGTCTATCTCATCCTCGACCTCGTCGGCCTCGTCGGCTTCCTCGGTATCCGCTTTTTCGCCAATCACATTGAAGCTTTCATCCAGATGGACATCCACCTTGCTGCCATCATTGAGCGTTACCTCAACTTCGTAGTAGCCGTCCTCGTCGCCAACCTCGGTATCCGTTACCTCGCCCTCGCCTGTATGGGCAAGGGCCGCGGCGCTGGCCCGGTCGAGGGCGTCCCCCGTGATGGGCTCGTCGTTGAGGCGTCCCATAGCACCGACGATGTTGGTGCCACTACCGAGAACGATAGCAGCGATCAGGACAACGACCGCCAGCACTGCCGTCATCATGCGGTTACGATTGTGAGTCATTGAAACATTTCCTCTCTTTGCAGCTGTGAGACCATTCGCCACGGCCCCATTTCTCGTTTGAACGGTTCAGAATCACTTTTCTCAACCGCGTATCTGTTATGATAGAGCGCGAGAGTAAGAATTCGCTGTGAAGATGGTAAGAGTCCTCTTAGCTGCGCCATCACCTGCCGGGGTAGTGCGGGAGGGGGGCAACAAAGATTGTGCCCTTTCCCAAGTCGCTCTCAACGGTAATGGTCCCCCCATGCACATGAGCGATCTCACGCGCCATCGCCAGCCCCAATCCGGCTCCGCCCGTGTTTCGTGAACGGTCCTCTTCCACACGATAGAAGCGGTCAAAGAGGTGGGCGAGCGCAGCGGCTGGAATCCCTGACCCTGTGTTGGTCACGCTGACACGCACCGTCTCGCTATCCTTTCGAGCGCCAAGCGTCACCTGCCCGTCCTCCGGGGTGTACTGGTAAGCGTTCTGCAACAGATTGAGAAAAAGGCGAATGAGCAGATCACTCTCCCCATACACCAAAAGGTGGGGCATCACATCGTTGGTGAGCTGAATCTGTTTGGTGGCCAGAAGGGGGGCGATCTGATCGGCAAGGGAAGCCAGAAGGTGGCCCAGATCAATCTCTTCCCACACCTGCATCGGGCGCGCCTGATCGAGGCGCGTCAGAAAAAGCAGGTCGCTGCTCAGACGGATGAGCCGCTCCACCTGCTCCTTCAACTGGTCCAGGGTGAGTTCGTACTCGTTGGGCGACCTGGCGCGGGAGCGCGTGACCTCAATCTGCCCCTTCAACACGGTGAGGGGCGTTCGCAGCTCGTGCGCGGCGTCCGCGGTGAAGCGCCGTTCCTGTGTCCAGGCGACCTGGAGGCGATCCAGCATCTCGTCAAAGGTGCGCGCGAGTTGCCCCACCTCATCAGGAGGGCCACCATAGTTCAGGCGCTGCGACAGGTCGCTGGCGCTGATCCCGCGCGCCGTCAGTGTCACATCCTTGATAGGCCGGAGCGCGCGCTCCGCCAGGAAGAAACCGCCGCCACCCGCGAGGAGCAGGATCAGCGGCAACCCCAGGACAAGCAACTCCCGTAGCGTCCCCAGCGTTTCTTCCATCGAGTCCAGAGATTGCGCTACCTCCAACCACCCGATGATCTGCCCGCCGTGGCGTACAGGCTGCATGAGCACCCGCCACTCGCTATCTACCCCCATACGCTGGCTGTAGCCCTCGCCTGGCTCCGCAAGCATGGGCACGTCGGTGTAGGCACCCAGTCCATCCCACACGCCTGCGCCATCTGGGGTAAGCAGGCGCGCAGCGAAGCCCGCCTCATCTAAACGAGGGGGGCGGGTGGCCTGAAAGTCCGACTCCTCGAACTGGGGCTGTCCCGCTTCCTCATCCAACACGCTCAACATCTGGGTTGCCATCACCGTCAGGGCCCCATCCGTCGAGGTGATGAGGCGGCGCTCCAGCTGGACATGGAGATACACCCCGAAGAGCAGCACCGTCAGAGCCAGAAGCACGACGTACCACAGGGTCAGCCGCAGGCGTAGCGGGAGGTGTTGCCACGGCTGGCGCAGGTCACGCACCGCTATGCTCCGCGCCGAGTTGGTAGCCAACGCCGCGTATCGTATGAATCAAGGGGAGAGCCCCCTCCCCATCGATCTTGCGGCGCAGGTAGCCGATGTAGACATCCACGACGTTGGTATCACCCGCAAAGTTAAAGTTCCAGACATGTTCCGCAATCTGCGTGCGTGTCAGAACCTGATTGGCGTGGCGCATCAAATATTCGAGCAGTGCATACTCGCGCGGCGTGAGCTCCAGGGGCAGACCCGCCCGTGTCACCTGGCGCGTGGCACTGTTCATTTCCAGATCACTGACGAGGAGGATGGTACCATTTTGGAGCGGCGGACGACGGAGCAGGGCACGCAGCCGCGCCAGCAGTTCCGAAAAGGCAAAGGGTTTGACGAGATAGTCGTCCGCCCCGGCATCCAGCCCCTTGATTTTATCCTCCACGGCGTCGCGGGCGGTAAGGAGCAGGACCGGCGTCTCGTTGCCCCCAGCCCGCAGTTCCTTCAAGAGATGCAGGCCGCTTTTGCGGGGCAGCATGATGTCCAGCACGAGCAGGTCATAATCGGCTGCCAGCGCGTAGTCTAACCCCTCTTCGCCATCGCGCGCCCGGTCAACCGCGTACCCGGCCTCTGTCAGCCCCTGCTCGATAAACGCTGCCACCCCCGGTTCATCCTCGACTACCAGCACTCGCAAAGCGTCTCCTCCTGCTCCTGGTACATCTTCGCTTTCTTCGCTCTTTCGGGTCACATGGCTTAACTTTACCTGATAGGGATAAGAAATGGTTAAGCTAGCACTAAGAAGACCCTTATTTTTCACAGGGTGAAAGGTAGCAACTCATGCGCATCGCGCTGCTGACAGAGAAATTTCCACCGGAGGTCGGCGGGCTGGCGGTGTCGGTGCAGCGGCTGGCGCAGGGACTTGTCCGCGTGGGGCACGAGATCGAAGTATTTGTGTTGAGCGAGGCTCTGCGGCCCGGCCAAGCAGAGGATACTACGCCGGGCGGGCTCCTTGTCCATCGCCTGGGCGCGCACCGCCGCAGCGAGGAGGCCCTCGGGGCCTGGTTTCAACAGGTGGTCGCCCGCCACACGGAGCAGCCCTTTGATCTGCTGCATGGCTACTTTCTGCCGCGTGCGGGCTTCATCGCGGCCTACGTGGGAACCTATCTGCGCCTTCCCTCGGTGGTCAGCGCGCGCGGCAACGACCTGGACCGCGCCCTCTTCGACCCCGCCAGGGCCGCGCACATTCTCTATGCCCTGCAAAGCGCCAGCGCCATCACCGGTATGGTCGGAAACGTACCTGCACGGGCTGTTGCTAGAGCTGCCGCGCAAATCAATTGAGCCGATAATCCTGCATTTGCAGGGCGCGGATGTGACAGCGGTACGTGGCTTGCAGCAATTCATCACCAATAGTCCGTGGCAGGACGCCCTCCTGCTGCGGCGTTTGTGGCAGGAAGTGGCGCAGGAGCTGGGCGAGGCTGAGGGGATGTTGATCCTTGATGGGAGCGATTTTCCCAAGCAAGGGCAGCACTCGGTGGGGGTCCAACGCCAGTAGTGCGGCGAGTTGGGCAAGAAAGCCAATTGTCAGGCGGGCGTCTTTGTCGCGTACGCCAGCGCACGCGGCTATACCCTGCTGGATCGGCGGCTCTATCTGCCCGAAAAATGGTTTGGTGCGGACTATGCCGCGCGCCTTGAAGCGTGTGGCGTCCCCAAGGAGATAGCGTTTGCCACCAAGCCCGCGTTGGGGTGGGAGATGCTCCAAGACGTGGTGCAGGCGGGCACCCTTCCCTTCCGCTGGGTCATCTGTGACGAAGGCTTTGGCAACAATCCCACCTTGCTCGACCAGATCGCCAGCCTGGATCGCTGGTACTTTGCTGAGGTGCCCCACACGACGCACGTCTGGCAGGAACGGCCTGCGACCGCCGTCCCCCCCTGGTCGGGACGTGGTCCCAAGCCGCAGCACGTGCGGCTCCTGCCCGCTGCCCCCCATGCCCGCACGGTGCTGGCCCTGGCCGAGGAGTTGCCTGCCGATGCCTGGCGGCGTCATACGATTCAAGAAGGCAGTCAGGGTCCCCAGGTAGCCGACTTTGCCTTCATGCGTGTGGTAGCGCTGCGCGGCGCGTTGCCGGGACCCGACGTATGGCTGGTGCTGCGCCGCAGCCTCGTCGATGGCGAGATCAAAACCTATTTGTCGAACGCCCCTGCCGACCTGCCCCACACCCACCTCGTCCGCCTCAGCGGCCTGAGATGGCCGATTGAACTCTGCTTCCAGGTCGGCAAACAGGAACTCGGCATGGGCGATTACGAAGTGCGCTCCTGGCGTGGCTGGCATCATCACATGACCCTCGTTCTGCTGGCAAGGGCCTTTCTGGTACGCCTGCAAACCCGCTTAAAAAAAAGCCCCTGCCTTGACCTTGCCCCAGGCACACTTTCTGGTGGCCCATTTGATCCCACATATCACCTTTGATGCACCCTGGCTGCTCGCGCTGCTGCGCTATTGGCAGCACGCCAATCACCGCGCTTATCGTTCCCATCGCAAGCGCCGTCTCGCTCTTCTCCAACAGCGC
>JACCSL010000037.1 GCA_013812995.1 Ardenticatenales bacterium
GCTCCGCAAAGTACAAGGCCAATCGTTGATATTTGGAAAAGATGGTGAAACCAAAGAGAAAAGCAAGCATCCCCAGGGCAACCACAATGACGGGATAGCCATCTTGGAACTGGCCGGTCCAGTAGGAAGCAATCGCGGAGGGCCAGACGAAGAGGATATCTTGTGAGACGAAGAGCAGCAGGGGGGTCAGAAGAATAGCCCCGCGATACTCTCGCTGCCAGAGGGCGAAGAGCCACAGCACCGCTATAAATAATAAGAAGAGACCGATGTAGAACATGTCGCCGCCTTACGATCTACAAATATTGTTTGGCTGAATTTTGCGCCGTGTGAGGGGCCGCTTGTGGAAGTGAGGAGGCCCAGACGTGCATGTACTCGGACACCACTTTTTCCATCGATAGATGGTCAAGGGCATATTGCCTGGCATGCTCTCGGTGGTGCAGCTTTTGCTCGGCAGAAAGCTCCAGTAACGAGAGGATGGCCTGTCCAAACTCGTGCGGGTCCTCTGCCTCGATGCATAGGCCAAGGTGATCGTTCTGGATAAACTCGTGCCCGTCCCCGCGCGACGCAACCACCGGCACCCCACAGGCCAGATATTGGCGAACCTTCTGCGAGGCAGAGCCGGACCATCTCATCTTTTCTTTCGGAAACGTCGCCAATCCGATATCGAACGCCCCGATGTGGAGGGCGACCTGATCATAGGGAATCCATCCTACGAAAACAAATTGATCCTCTAATCCGGCCTCTTTGACAAGAGCCTGGAAGGTAGATTGATCCTCGTTTCCTGCGCCCCCACCCACGATGAGGAAACCGATATCGGAGCGCAACGTGGACAGATACTTCGCTGCGTCAATGATCTGACTGATGCCCCGATTCCCCATCAAACTGCCCACATAGCCGATCCAATGTTTGAACCGCGTCAATCCCAGCTTTTCCCGTGTTTGCTGCTGATCTCTGGGTGTGAAAAGCTGTATGTTGACGCCATTCGGAATCACCGTGAACTTCTTCGCCTCTATGCCAAGCCGCTCCACGTATTGGCGCACGATGGTCTGGGTAACTGCGACGAAGGCGGTCGTTCTTTCGCTGCGCCAACGAATGGATTCGAGCAAAGCCCAGGAAGTCACGGGCACGAGCGGCGCGGGTACTTTGTTGCGGATCAAAGTTGGTTCAGGGAAAGCGCCCGCCACACGCAGTGAAAAGGCAATGTGGTTGCGCTGAGCATACCAGGGCAGCAGGATGGTGGTCGGGGTGGGTCGCATGGCAAGAATCGACTGCGAATCCGTCCCCTGCTCCTGGAGCAGTTTGCGTACGGTCTGGTACAAATTCCACTCAAAGCTCAGATAGGAGAGCAGGTTTCCCTTGGGGGCCTGGGGCAGATAGGAAACAGGAGCCCCCACCAGCTCCGCCAGCGCTGTGCTGGGGCGCGGCAGGATGCAATGCACCTGATCGGGGTATTGGCGAATCAGCGTTGTAACAAATTCTCTCTCGTTTACCTGGGCTCCGCCCGGTATGGCAATATCGACTGCCGTGACGTAGTAAACTTTCATCGCTGTGGGCTCCAAAAAATCCCCTATTTCTATCCCGGTCAAGACAAAAGGCGCAGACCCAGGATATCTATGTGATGGGAGGTTAGGAAAGACGCGGCTCGATCGGTTGGCGTAGCGCGTAACTACAAAGCAGGATCAGGGCAACGTAGGCCAGGAACATCGTGGCCCCGTACACACCGACCGTGAGCATGGGCGACCAGTGTAGCAGAGAGGCTAGCAGGAAACAAAGCAGTAGGGCAAGCAGCTTGCCGATATCCCACACCAGTTGCAAGTCCTGGCGATCCACGATGTTCAATGTTTGCGAGAGAGGGCTGGCAACGAATTTCCCCAGCGACATCAAAGATAACAATTGAACATATTGTCCCGCCTGATACCAGACGTTTCCAAACACCACACTGAAGAGCCAGGGGCCGATCAGCGCAAGCAGCAGAATAGGGGCTGCCCCGATTATCAGCATCCTCACCAGGGTTTTGTGGTAGAGAGGTGGCAGACGCTCAGGGGCGGTGCGGGCCACCTTCGATGCCTCACCAAAATACACCTGTGCCACCGCCTGTCCGATGAGCGACAAAGGGATGCCAATCACGCGCTGACCCAGCGCAAAGAGCCCGACCACCTGCGGCCCAAAGAGGACCGCCAACAGCAGTACAGGCAGTTGCAGCCCCGCGACATTCAGCAAAGAAGAGCCGCTGGAAATCAACGGAAAGCGCCTGTACTGGCTCGCGATCTCCCTCAGACTGGCGAGTGAGACCCGCTTGAATGCTGCTTTGTTCTTCTGCCAGACCATGCTGCCCAGCATTCCCGCCCCGTTGGTGCGCCCCACGATATCACCGACCAGCAGCCCCACGGGTCCTAAGTGAAAGAGACCCAGCCCAATCTGGACCGCTGCCTGCCCAAAGCTCTGACTAAAGCGTGTCCTGGCAATGTCCTTGAAGGCTTTCTGTCGGATGGCCCAGTAGTTTAGCACCTGGTAGATTCCCCCGCCCAGCATTCCAAGCGGCAGAAGCCACAGATAGGGGAGCATTTCAGGAGCCCGGAGCCAGCGCGTGAGCGTGTCTCCCATAAATACCTGGGCGATCCCCACCACAACGCTCATCACCATAGCGAGAAGGATGGAGAGGACAACCAGGTTGATGGCACCCTCCTCGTCTTCCGGCATGGGAATGGCAATCTCGTAACGCCAAGAGGCCAACACCAGTAGCATCGCAATGATGGAGCCATATAGGGAGAGAATACCAAAGTCTTCCGGTAAATAGAGGCGACCCAATATGAGAGAGGCTAGAACGGTAATACCCTGTGCCAGGGTCGTCCCACCCGCCAGGACAATCACGTTGCGCGTAAAACCACCTTGACTGAGCCTTTTCCAGCTTGCGTTCACCCAGTCCGGGCAGCGGGTTAGCAGATTTTGTAAGAGGTAATTGGAGGAGTCCTTGAGACCCATTGTATAAGCTCTTTTCCTTCTCGCGCTATGCCCCGATGGCTCCAAATGGCTTCCACGTTCCTGGTCGGCCCGCCGCCACACACACCCACCCGATGGTACCACCGGACGTTGGCGTCGTATTCCAGACAATGGTTCCTAGGGCGTGATAGGCGTCGCTTGACCCGCTGCCTAGCGGGGGGCTATCGCTGGAGAGATGGGTGGGTAGCGTCGAGCGGAGCGCGATGGTGCTGTCAAGGTTCGTTGTCCCTATCAAACTATCGCGGATGGCTATCAATTCAGTGCCGATGATATTGTTGCTGCTGATCAGGTGCAGATCAGAGGTGTGCCCCTGAAGATGAGAGTTAAAGAGCTCAACTCTCCAACCGCCGGTGCGAAAATCTAGGGCACTGATCATGGCCCCATACAGCAGCCCAGGCGCATCGGCATGAATATCCAGGGAGCCTCGAATGGCGGCGTTTCGCTCGTCCAGGTTGGCCAGGAGCATCTGCCGTTTGGCATTTCCCACCCGGCCATTGTTTCGCAGCACCAGCCCTGAAAAGAGGAGCCTGGCGGGGTCGGTGATGTAGACGCCGTCCCAGGCACAGTTGCGGATGAGCCCCCCGAATTCTTCTATTTCCAGAGTGGAGGCGCTCCCCGCCCCCGCAACCTGCCCCTCGGTCCAGGAGCGGGCGAAGACCCCATTTCGGCTGGAGCCATCGATGTAAGGGTGCAGCCGGATGGCACGCCCCTCCGCAATGTCAATGACGGCCCCGCTCGCGATGGTGTCCAGGCTCGCCGCACAGTCAAGGAAGGTGTCCTGAATGTAGAGCCCTTCCCCACACGGGGCACCAGGGTGAGGAATCCCCCTCCAGGTGTCTCCCACAAAGATAGCCTGCACATCCGTATTGCGAATAAGGTTGCCCGCCAGATGGAAGTTCTTCCAGCGACCATACGAGGCGGGACCGGACTGGGTCAATACGCCCGACCAGCTCTCGTAAATTTTGTCTTTCCCCGAAATAATCGCATAGCGCCGCGCATTTTTAATGATATTGTTTTGAATAACGACATTCTGGGTCGCATTGAACTCAAAAACCGCATCGGTGAAGACATTGTCGGTATCGCGGGTTTCCCGATCAAAGATGTTGCCCTCAATAAGCCCATCGTCGTTGCGTTTATCCGCATCCAGGGCGTTGTGGCAATTCCAGAAAAGGTTGTTTCGGAAGACGAACGTCACACAGAATTGCAGTGCGAGGAGCAGCCGGGTAAAGATGCAGTGGTTTCCCTCCACACGCGAGGTTCGACAATCATAGAGGAACCCTCCCACCAATTCCTGCGATTCGAAGCTTTCCTCAAACCTGTTTTCGACAAAGAGGAACCGATCAACGCTCTGGGCAACGAACCCGCGATATTCGATGTAGTTCGGGGGGATAGAGCGCGGCGCTCCAGCGGCTATCTTGAAGGTGCAACCCCGAATTGTAACGTCCTGGTGGCGGGTCGCAGAGGTCGGGTCGCCACAGGCAAAGGCGTGGGGGGCTTTTTCGAGATTTCCATCCCCGCTCATCAAGAGCTTGCAATCCTGTACCACACTGCCGCTTGGCAGCCTCACCCCGTACCAATAGCCCGCCTCGTAGCGACTGGGATTACTCAGCCCGCCCACAATACCGGCCCGGTGCAGGTCGAACGTATGCCATTGAACGAGCGTGCAATTCACCAGGTATTCTGTGCGAGGGTCGCCCTGGACGACAGGAAAAAAGTCAACCGCCTTCTGCAAGGCCAGCTCATCCCCGGCTGCGCCCCGTGCCCCAAACCACTCCGGAAAGCTGGCCTCGATTTTGGCCGGACCGCGAATCGCACCCTCTCCCGAAAAAATCTGCTGTCGTCCCGCCACGAGTGTGCCCTGAATCGTAACGGTCACGCCGCTATCCACCCGCAAACTGGCCCCCGGCTCGAAGACAATGGTACTCTCGGCGTCAAAGAGCACATCAGCCCCGACCCGGTAACTTCCCGGCGGGAAGAAAAGGCGGCCCTCTGTGCCTTCCTGGTCCGCAATGGCGGCGCGTAGGCTCTCTGAGGTGTCAAAGGTTTCTTCTGTCCTTGCCCCGAAGAATTTTACATTCCAGACAGGCTCCGTCGTCCAGAGAACCGCCTCTCCGGCGTCGTGGCATTGAACGAGCGGACGGTCCAGCCCAATGAGAGAGCCATTGATGCTGGCGATCTTCCGTATCTCGCACGCGGGGGAAAAGGGATCAATGATAAGCCAGAGCAGCCCCCCGCTGGGAAAGTCAGGGAGGCCGTGCAGGGTAATCTCGCTGGCGGGACAGGGTGTGGTCGCGGCGAGTCGCAGGGCACCCGGGACTTGATCGATTCCCGACAGGCGCTCTGCCAGCGTCGCGTACGTTCCGCGCGCGGCCAGAACTTCCTCACAGCAATCCTCTCTGGGCGTGGCCACAAGGGGCAGATAGAGCGTTTCGGGTGCAGCAGAACTCGCGATCTCAACCTGATCCTCCTGCGGAAGGATGAACTTGAGGGCACCAACAGGGAGAAGTTTTACCAAAGCACGTCGAGAAAACACACTCATCAGGTTATCCTTCTAGGTATGGGGCGCTATGGTTGGCTGAGTCGCTGGATTGCCTGCTGCGCAATCTGGTTCGTTGGCTCCAGGGCCAGGGCTTTTTGATAGAATTCCAGAGCTTGTGGCACGTTGCCCGCCCCTTCGTAAATCTGTCCTGCTCGGTTGAAATAGGTAGCTGTTGGAGTGGGCAGCAGCTCAATCGCCTTCAGGATCGTCTTGATGGCCTGCTCGTGCTGCTCACTCAAGTGATAGGCCCAGGCTTGCTCATAGGAGATCACGAC
>JACCSL010000042.1 GCA_013812995.1 Ardenticatenales bacterium
GTCGTGATCGTCCCAAGAAACCAGAAGGTGGTAATGGGCACGATGATCCACCAGGGCAGGTGGTCGATCTGGCTGTTCGTGAAGGGATCGTTGAAGCGCTCGATGATGATGAGGTGGTAGATAGCGATGGCGGCCACCAGAAACTGGACCGCGAATTGGGGCCAGGGCGGAAGCTCCCAGCGGTCATCGATCACGCCGAAAAGAAGCATGATCGTTGCGCCGAGAAGCAGCCCCTGAAGGCGCGTCGCTTCATGGGGGTCGAGGAAGGGGATAGGCATGGTGCGCGAGAGGAGGGCGGCGGCGAGGAAGGCCACGCCCATTGCCACACCGCCCATGCGTGGGATGCTTTTCTGGTGAATATCTCGCTCGCGCCGGGGATCCTGCACGACCCCCCACCGGCGCGCGACTCGCATGGTCAGGGGGGTCAGGAGGAAGGCCAACCCGAAGGCTGCCAGCGGGATGAGAAGGAAGGGGAACATCATCCCCCGGGCGTCAACCCGTACCGAACTGACGGTCGCCCGCGTCCCCGAGTCCGGGAACGATGAAGCCGTGCGGGGGCTCGTTCTCCTGCTGGGACTCCGGCGTCAGGTGGCTGTCGATCTGGGCAATGTGAATGTCCACATCGGGGTGGTCGGCGGTCATGCGCTGGATGCCCTCGGGTGCGGCCAGCAACCCCAGGTACTTGATTCGTCGCGCGCCCCACTTCTTCAGAATCTCGACGGCCGCTGTGGCGCTGCCGCCCGTGGCGAGCATGGGGTCCAGCACGAAGACCACCTGCACGGTGGGGTCTATCGGAAGCTTGTTGTAGTAGGAAACGGGGCGCAGCGTCTTCTCGTCGCGGTAAAGGCCAATGTGCCATACTTCCGCACCCGGAATCATCTCCCAGATGCCTTCCACCATCCCCAGCCCGGCCCGCAGGATGGGTACCAGGCCAATCTTCTCAGCCAGCGTCTGGCCGTTCGCGATGCCCAGCCCCGTGTTGACGACGCTGGGGCTCAGAGAAAGGTCCTGGGTGGCCTCATAGGTGAGGAGCATGGCAAGCTCGCGCACCAGTTCGCGGAACTTTTTGGGCTCCGTGTCCTGGCGGCGTAGCAGATCGATCTTGTGTTTGACGAGAGGGTGCTGGGACTCAAAGACGCGCGGTTGCATGATTATCGCCGCCCCCGTCGCTCGAGCTTGGTCTTGCAGGGCACACAATACTGCGCCTCGGGAACGATGAGCAGCCGCTCGGGGTCGATGGGCTGCCCACAGTTCTTGCAGATGCCGTAGTCTCCATCCTTCAACTTCTCAATGGCCAACTCCATCTCTTCCAACCGCTCCTCAAAGGTAGCAAGCAGGGCCAAATTCTTCTCTCGCTCCGGGAGTTCAGGGTCCCCCTCATCGGCCTCAAACTCCAGCTCGACCTTCACATCTTCACGCAGGCGCTCGATCTGCTGTAGCAGATGATCGCGCTCCTCCAGAAGGCGAGCCTTGTGCTCATCAATCGGGTTTGCCATCGCTATTTCAATCTCCTCCCGGCAAAAAGTAGGCCACCCTTATAACATGTTTTGGAAGCACCGTCAATAGCATTTTTCAAGTCGGCTTTCTCCCCGCACCGCGTCGTCGAACAGATGTTTGCCTTTTGTCTGACCCGAGCCTGTGCTATGCTTCCCACAGCAACAAGCACAGGGCGGAGGCAGGATGGAATCACAGGAACGAGCCATTTCAGGGGAGCGGCAGGGCGGCGAAGTGCCCGTCGAGCTGTCGCTGCGCCCGCAGCGCCTGGCCGAGTATATCGGCCAGGCCCGCATTAAGGAGAATCTCTCCATCCTGATCGAGGCGGCCCGGCAGCGCGGCGAGCCGCTGGACCATGTGCTACTGTATGGGCCGCCCGGCCTCGGTAAGACGACCCTGGCTATGATTCTGGCAAAGGAGATGGATGTCAGTATCAAGACCACCGCTGGCCCGGCTATCGAGCGCGCCGGGGATCTGGCCGCCCTGCTGACGAACCTCCGCCAGGGCGATATTCTTTTTATCGACGAGGTGCATCGCCTCGGGCGCGCGGTGGAGGAGATCCTCTACCCGGCGATGGAAGATTTTGTCCTCGACCTTATCATCGGCAAGGGGCCAGCGGCGCGCAGCGTGCGCCTCAAACTGCCCCGCTTCACCGTCATCGGCGCGACGACGCGGCTGGCCATGATGACCTCGCCACTTCGTGACCGCTTCGGCATTGTCCATCGCCTGGAATTCTACGATGCTGAGACGTTGCAGGACATCGTCACGCGCAGCGCGGCAGTGATGAACGTCGAGATCGACGAGGAGGGCGCGCGGGAGATCGCGCGGCGCGGGCGCGGCACGCCCCGCATCGCCAATCGCCTGCTGCGCCGCGTGCGAGATTATGCCCAGGTGCGGGCGGCTGGTCACATCAATCGGGATGTTGCGTGCGAGGCTCTCGTGCTGTTGGATATCGACGAGCTGGGGCTGGACGAGATCGACCGCCGCGTGCTGGAGACGATCATCACCAAGTTCAGCGGCGGACCTGTGGGACTGGAAACCATCGCGGCCTCCATCTCGGAAGAGGCCGACACAATCATGGACGTGTACGAGCCCTACCTGCTGCAACTTGGCTTCCTGGATCGCACCCCACGCGGGCGAACGGCCACGCGCCGCGCCTACCAGCACCTTGGCCTTGCCTACAGCGGCTCCGACGATTCAAACAACCAAAGCTCCCTATTTGATTTGTGAGGAGGTGGGGCAGGGGTGTTGTTTTTATGGTAAGCGAGTGTTACAATCTTTTTGTCTCTTACCATAATGTTAGCGAAGGAGCGTCGTATGCGGCAGCGGATTGATGACTACCTGGCCCACCTCAGTCAAGAGGAAGATTACTCAGAGAATACCATCGCCGCATACCGCAACGACCTCGCGCAGTTTTGCCAGTGGCTGGAAGAGCACGGTCGGATGGGGTGCGGCTGGGAGAATATCACCCTTGAAGACATCACCAACTATCTCTTCCACCTGCGCGAGCGCGAGTATGCTCCCTCGACCATCGCTCGAAAGATGGCGGCACTGAAAAGCTACTTCCATCACCTCGTCGAGCAGGAAGAGATTCTGGAATCCCCCACCAACGATGTCGATGGCCCCAAGGTCAAAAAGTACGCGCCCCAGGCCCTCTCGCGCGATGGCGTGGCACGCCTTATGGCAGAAGCGGCCCGGCTCAAGAACAGCAAGGGGCTGCGGGATCGCGCCATGCTGGAGCTTCTCTATGCCACGGGAATGCGCGTGAGCGAGTTGGTGAACCTGGAGGTCAACCATCTGAACATGGAGCAGTGGACACTTCGCTGTGGCAGCGGTCAGAACGAGCGCGTGGTTCCCGTCGCGGTGCGTGCGGTGGGGGCGCTCAACGACTACCTGGAGAAGGGGCGCTCCCAGTTGGTGAGCGGGGACGAGCAGCCGATTCTCTTCTTGAACATGCGGGGCAACCAGCTCACGCGCCAGGGGCTCTGGCTGATTATCAAGAATTATGTGGAGCGCGCTGGAATCAAGGCCGAGGTCACGCCGCACACGCTGCGCCACTCCTTTGCCATCCATCGGCTGAACGATGGCAGTGAGCTGAGCGAGGTTCAGGGGCTACTGGGCCACGCCAACATCTCGACCACGCAGGTGTATACGCATGGTCGCGAGGAGCGCGAGTAGCGCGCGCTGCCAGAGTATAGGTATCGAGTAAGTCGGGGAGGGAGTCGCATAGACCCCTCCTCCTTTTTTATATTTTCTCAGAACAGGAGAGACAATGGAACGAGCCTTTGACCCGACGCACGCCGTGGAAGCCGCCGCCTGGATTCGGGGGCAGATGGGGGCGCGTGCTGTACCCATGAGCGCGCTGATTACCGGAAGTGGCCTCGGGATGATGGCCGATAGCGTTCAGGCCCCGGTGCGCTTCCCGACGACCGAGATTCCCCACTGGCCACAGAGTACCGTGGAGGGGCACGCGGGACGGCTGGTGGTCGGCTCGATTGCCGGGCATCCGGTCATCGTGATGCAGGGGCGGGTGCATTTTTACGAGGGCTACCCGATCCAGCAGGTGGCCTTTCCCATTCGGGTTCTCCAGGCGCTGGGGGTGCAGCGACTCATCGTGACCAACGCGGCAGGCGGTATGGAAAAGTCCTGGGCGGCGGGCGACATCATGTTGATCCGCGATCACATCAATGTGCCGGGAATGGCGGGGCAGAATCCCCTCATAGGCCCCAACAATACTCAATTGGGGCCGCGTTTTCCCAGCATGGCCAATGCCTATGATCCCACACTGCGCGCTCTGGCCCACGAGGTTGCGCGCGAGCAGGGGCTTACGCTGCGCGAGGGCATCTACGCGATGGTAAGCGGCCCCAGCTATGAGACCCCCGCCGAGCTACGGTTTCTGCATGTCGCCGGTGCCCACGCTGTCGGCATGAGCACCGCGCCGGAGGTCATCGTCGCCCGACACGCGGGGATGACGGTGCTGGGCTTCTCGCTGCTGACCAACATGGTTCTCTTCGACCCGACCGCTGAGGAAGAAACCACGCACGATGAGGTGCTGGAGGTCGGTGCCCTGGCGGCCCCCCGGCTGGTTCGCCTGCTAGAAGGAATCCTGACGCGCTGGGCTACGTCATAGGTTCTGCAAAAGTTGGTCTTGTAAGGGTGCCTCGCTATACTTTGGGCGGCTTTTGAACCCAACCAAGATTTTAGGAATACACTTCAATGTCAACACCTTCCGAAACCAAGCGCTCACGCGGCCTCAAACGAAGCAAGCAGACAGAAGAGAAGCCTGTCAAGAGCGGCATTGATTCACGATATCTTCTCTACGGAGGTGGCGGTCTGCTGCTGCTGGCACTTGTAGTCTTCCTCGTCCTGCAACTGGGTTCCCCGTTGCCTGGCGAGGCGCTACCCGACCTTGGGAACCTGCACGTCGAGCCGGGTGCGCCGCACGCCCCCTACAACTCCAACCCGCCCACCAGCGGACCCCATTTCGGCAATCTGGCGAACTGGGGCGAGCATAGCGAGTCCATCGCTGATGAGCTTCAGATTCATAACCTGGAGGATGGCGGCGTCATCGTGCATTACAACTGCCCGGAGAGCTGCCCCGACCTCGTCGAGCAGCTCCGGGAAGCCATCGGGCAGGCATTTGGTGGCAGCTTCGAGGAGGCCCAGCGCCGTTCTGCACTGGATGTCCGCGATCCCCAGGCATCCCACTGGATTCTGGTGCCGCGCCCGGACATGGACACCCAGATTGCGCTCACGGCCTGGACCCGCATCGACAAGCTGGACGCCTTTGACCAGGAGCGCATCGTCACTTTCCTCCGCCAGTTCGAGGGCATTGACCACCATACGGGGGTCGAGTAACCACCACTCCAGAGAGGCTCTCTGTGGGGCATGTGCTATACTCTCTGGATGCAAAAATGGGACGGTACTGGCCTTGCTTCAGAGGCCAGAAAGAATAATTAAGGACTGACGACCCAATAACCAAGACAGTCGCCATCGTAATCGCGACTCGTAATCGTCCGTTGGCGAATCGAGAACAGCGAACGATTACAATTATGACCCGCGATAGCGATCAATTGTCTGAGTTATTCAATAGCCAATCCTAAAGAGATGGGGAGAGGGATCCATGAGTGGACGATGGATGCGTAACTCACTGGTATTTTTTGTCTTCCTGATCGTTGTGGTCTCTCTGTGGCGCTTTGTTGACGACAGCTCGCCCGAGGAGCCCATGAGCCTGAATGATCTGGTACAACAGATCAACGCGGGCCAGATCGAGAAGATTGAAGTAGACGGCGATATTCTCATAGTCGAGCGAAAGAATGGTAGCGAGGCCGTCACGCGCAAGGGCACGGAGCAGGGTGTGGTAGAAACCCTGCGCGCGCTGGGGGCAACCCCCGAGGCACTCCAGAACGTCGAGATGCCGATCAACCGCCCCTCGCAGTGGGGAAATATCTTGAGCCTCCTGAGTGGGTTCCTGCCCCTGCTGCTGTTTGGCGGACTAATTTTCATCATGCTGCGGCAGGCACAGGGCTCGAACAACCAGGCCATGAACTTCGGAAAGTCGCGCGCGCGCATGTTCAGCGGCGACAAACCCACCGTCACCTTCGATGATGTCGCGGGCGCGGAAGAGGCGAAGCAGGAACTGGCGGAAATCGTCGAGTTCCTGAAGGAGCCGGAGAAGTTCGTGGCACTGGGGGCGCGCATCCCCAAGGGCGTGCTGATGGTCGGCCCGCCCGGTACCGGCAAGACCCTGATGGCACGCGCCGTGGCAGGCGAGGCCGGCACCCCTTTCTTCTCGATCTCGGGCTCCGAGTTCGTGGAGATGTTCGTGGGTGTCGGGGCCAGCCGCGTGCGGGACCTCTTCGAGCAGGCCAAGCGCAACGCGCCCTGTATCATCTTCATCGACGAGATCGACGCGGTGGGTCGCCAGCGTGGCGCGGGTCTCGGTGGCTCCCACGACGAGCGTGAGCAGACGCTCAACCAGATTCTCGTCGAGATGGACGGCTTTGACTCCGAGACGAACATCATCATCGTCGCGGCCACGAACCGCCCTGATATCCTGGACCCCGCGCTGCTGCGCCCCGGTCGTTTTGACCGCCGCGTGACGCTGGACCGCCCGGATGTTAAGGGCCGCCGCGCCATCCTGGATGTTCATATCCGGGGCAAGCCGCTGGCGAAGGACGTGGACCTGGACGCCGTCGCGCGCGGTACACCCGGCATGGCCGGGGCCGATCTGGAGAACCTTGTGAATGAGGCGGCGATCCTGGCGGCCCGGCGCAACAAGAAGGCACTGGGCGGCGCGGAATTGCAGGAGGCCATCGAGCGACTGATGATGGGGCCAGAGCGCCGCAGCCGCATCATGAGCGAGGACGAGCGCCAGCTTACCGCCTATCACGAGGCGGGCCATGCCGTGACGATGTATTTCTCCGAGATGGCAGACCCGGTTCACAAGGTGACGATTATCCCGCGCGGTCAGGCCGGAGGCTATGTGCTCTGGTTGCCTGATGAGGACCGGACGCTGGAGAGCTACGACCGTATGAAAGATCAGCTCGTGGGGGCGCTCGGCGGGCGCGCGGCGGAGGAAATTATCTGGGGCGATGTCTCGACTGGGGCCTCCAGCGACCTCCAACGCGTCACGCAGATTGCCCGCGCGATGGTGACCCGCTACGGGATGAGCAAGCGCCTGGGCCCCCTGACCTACGGGGACCGCGAGGAGATGATCTTCCTGGGACGGGAGATTTCCGAGCAGCGCAACTACTCCGAGAAGATTGCCAAGCAGATCGACGAGGAGGTCAAGCAGTTGGTGGTCGGGGCCTACGAGTGCGCGCTGGGCCTGCTGCGCGCCAACCGCGACAAGCTCGAACTTCTTGCTCAGCGCCTGCTGGAGGTGGAGACGGTGGATCGGAGCGATTTCGAGCGCCTCATGTCCAGCGCCGCCCCAGAGGTCGAAGAGCTATCCTTCGGTTAGTCCTACAGAGACTCAGACGCCCTGCTGGTTGCCAGCAGGGCGTTTTTGATAAGCTTGTACTTGCTTGCCCCATCCAATCATAGTACTCTGCGCCGTTATCATGCATAAAATACTCACTTCTTTCTCTAAAAACCAGTCCTTGCTCTTGCCCGCTTTGCTCTTTTTACTTGCTCTTGGGTTACGAAGCTATAGACTGGCCGATAACCCCCTCTGGTTGGACGAGATTTATGGCTACCAACTTGCCCAAAGGGGGCCGCTTGCGATTCTGGACAACAGTCTGGTTGATCCTCACCCTCCTTTGTATTATCTGATTCAGTGGGGTTTATCGGCTGGTGGAAGGCTCCACAGCGAATGGGCATGGCGTTGGCTACCGATGTTAAGTGGTACTCTAGCCGTGGTCTGCTTCTACGCACTGGCGGTTCGCCTCAGCAGCCTCCGAGCGGCCCTGCTCAGCGGCCTGCTGTTTGCCCTCTCCCCCACCCTGATCTACTTCAGCCAGGAGGCACGAGCAACTTCCTTCGTCTTATTTCTGACGCTTGTATCGATGCACCTGCTCAGAGCGATAGAGGAACAACCAGATGATAAGCGGTTATGGGGGGTATATGGAACACTCCTACTGGTAGGGCTCTATTGTAACCATAGCTTTGGCCTCATTGTGGGTGTCCAACTACTCTATCTGCTTCTGATCGCCCGGCTGGGGGCCCCCAGCCTCCTGCTGGGGGTAGTTCTGATGCTATGCTATTTGCCTGCGCTGCCTGTGTTTCTGCCGGTACTCATGACAGTCCAGGGCGTTGTTCAGCAGGGGCCATCGGCTAATCTAATTCTGATAGGGCAAAGCCTTCTGGGAGGAGACGTGCTTCGCTACGGTATCTCATGGGCACACCCCTGGCTGCTGGGACTGACGGTAGGCTTAGGAGGCATCGGAGTTGCTACAGGTCTCCGGGAGAAAAGGAGGTTTACCTGGTATCTGATGCTTCAGTTACTCCTGCCGCTCCTGATAATCTTCGGGGTACTCCGAGGCGGGGTAGGGCTCTCCTTCCCGGCCCATCAATCCAAGCTTATGGTCGTTCTGCTTCCCTCTCTCTTTCTACTCGTGGCTCAGGGAATAGAGAGCCTTCTGCGTCTGCGCCCCCCCCTTATCGGACGCGGGCTTGTCGTGGGGATTTATCTCATCCTGCTGTTTGCTAGTGCAATTAATATTCAGCGCTACTGGGAGATTTCCAAAAGCCCCGAGGCTCAGGCTGTCCTGTGGATGCGGGCTCAGGTACGACCAAGGGATGTCGTAATCAGCCTGCACTACTCCCCCGACGCTGCTTTGAGCTTCTACATGCCCGCTCTCCGTCCCCACCCCAAGCCTGATGCTTTTCCAGAGGGTATTGTCCTCTTCCCCCTGTCCCACATTACCCCGATGAAGATCAATCAGCCAGTCTTGACTGCGTCCCCTGACATGGCTCGTAGTCACCCACGTATCTGGCTGCTGGACTTCGACTTCGCCCGGCCCGAGGTCAAGGCAATGCAGGACGACCTCGTACAAGGATGCACCGTGACCCAGGAGCAGCGTTATCCTCCCTTCCGAGTCCGATTACTTGAAGGTTGCCCATGAAGAAACTAAAGATCGGTATTGCGCTTGCACTGGTGGTGGTTCTCTCATTACTGGCGGGAAGCTGGTGGTGGGTCACCCGCGCCTTTCCTCAGACGAGCGGAACCCTGACCCTTGCCGGGCTGGAAGGCCCCGTGGAGATTCGGCGCGACGAGTGGGGCGTGCCGCACATCTATGCCTCCTCCCTGCACGATCTCTACTTTGCCCAGGGCGTGGTTCACGCGCAGGACCGTCTCTGGCAGATGGATTTCCAGCGCCGCGTCGGGCTGGGCCGCCTGAGCGAGCTGCTGGGCGAGCCGACGCTCAAGACGGACAAGTTTCTCCGCACCATCGGCACCGGGGCCGCCGCGCAGCGCGATTGGGCGACGCTGAGCAGCGAGTCCAAAGCCTATCTGCAAGCCTACACCGATGGCGTCAACGCGTACATGGCGACCAACCCGACGCTCCCCCTGGAGTACCAACTGCTTCAGGTGGAATGGGAGCCCTGGGAGCCCGCGCACACGCTCGCCTGGGGCAAGATGATGCAGTGGGATCTGAACGGGAACTGGGACGAGGAGATTCTGCGGGCGCAACTGGTGGAGCAGGTCGGCGCAGAGCGCATGGCCCTGCTCATGGGCGATGGAACTGTCTCAGGATCGACCACGCCCATCAGCATCGGAAGCCCCGACCTGGAAGCACTGGCCGATATACTACAGATGGCTGGCCTGGGTCGCTCCAGCGGGGCGGGGGATCGGGGCTCGAACGCGTGGGTCGTGGCGGGCAGCCGCACGGAGAGTGGCAGACCCCTCCTTGAAAATGACCCGCATCTTGGCATTGGGATGCCCGGCATCTGGTACGAGATAGGGTTGCACGCGCCGGGCATGGACGTGATTGGTGCCTCGCTGCCCGGTGTGGTGGCGGTTGTCAGCGGTCACAACGCCAACATTGCCTGGGGTATGACCAACCTCGCGACCGACACTCAGGATCTGTTCATCGAGCGGCTGGACGAGGCGGGCACTTCCTATGAGTGGCAGGGCGAGATGCTTCCCCTGACGGTGCGTCGCGAGGTGATCCAGGTCAAGGGGGAGGAAGATGTCGTCATTGAGGTGAAAGAGACGCGCCACGGGCCGCTTCTGAATGACGTGGTAAAGGGGCTGAGTGAGCCCATCGCCTTTCAGTGGCGGGCGACGATGACCCCCACGCGGCTAGCCGACGCCATCCTGGGTGTGAACCGCGCGAGCAATCGCGACGAGTTTATCGAAGCCCTGCGCCTCTGGGATTCGCCCGCGCAGAATCTCATGTATGCCGATATGGAAGGAAACATTGGCTATGTCGCCACGGGCGACATCCCGATTCGTCCCGCAGCGGGCGGGCTGCTCCCCCAACCGGGTTGGAGCGGCGAGTGGGAGTGGCAGGGCATGGTGCCCTTTGAGGAGCAGCTCCAATCCTGGAACCCGTCCGAGGGCTACCTTCTCACCGCAAACGAGTTCCCTTTCCCCGAAGATTACCCCTACTACACCGGATCGGCCTGGGCCGCGCCCTTCCGTGCCAACCGCATCCGTCAGATGCTTGAGGAAGATTCCTCGCTTACCATCGACGATGTCCAGGCCATGCAGCGCGATGTGACCTCGCTGGCCGCCCCGGCTCTGGTACCGCACCTCTTGAATGTCGTCAGTGACGATATCATCGTGCAGCGGGCGCAGGAGCAACTGGCCTCCTGGAACTATGTCATCGATGGGCGGCTCCCCGGCGCGGGCATCTACGAGGTTACGCACGGCTTCGTGGTACGGGAGATGCTGGCGGACGAGCTGGGCGAGGAGCTACTGGACGAGTATATCG
>JACCSL010000330.1 GCA_013812995.1 Ardenticatenales bacterium
GACAATAGGGGGGTGCGTCACCGTATGATCCTCCCAGAAACGCTCATCGCGAAACAGCCGATAGCGGAGGTGAAAGCGGATAAGACCCTGCACAAAGCGGAGCAGCTCCGCCTCCTGCTCCAGATCCTCCCAGTTGAACCAGCCTAGCTCGTTGTCCTGGCAATATCCATTGTTGTTGCCATGCTGGGTGCGCCGCACCTCGTCGCCCATCAGGAGCATGGGCGTTCCCTGAGAGATGAAAAGCAGCGTCAGGGCATTCTTGATTTGCCGGGCGCGCAAGGCCCGGACCTTCGGATCATTCGTCGTCCCCTCTTCCCCGCAATTCCAGCTGAAGTTGTCAGTGGCCCCGTCGCGGTTGTCCTCCCCGTTCGCCAGGTTGTGCTTCACATTGTAGGAAACCATGTCATTCAGCGTGAACCCATCATGGCAGGTGACAAAGTTGATGCTGCGATCCGGGGCGCGGTCCAGTTCCGGGTACATATCGCGGCTCCCCGCGATGCGTGCAGCCACGGCGCGGATCGTCCCCGGATCGCTCTTGAGGTAGCGCCGCACATCGTCGCGGTAGGGTGCGTTCCACTCCGCCCAGCGATGACCCACGAAGGAGCCCACCTGGTAGAGCCCCGCCGCATCCCATGCCTCCGCAATGATCTTGGTCCCCGCCAGCACCGGGTCCGACTCGATCTCCCAGAGAATCGGCGGGCTCGCCAGGGGTCGACCCTCCTCGTCGCGCGCCATCACGGATGCCAGGTCAAATCGAAAGCCATCAACGTGCATCACCTGAACCCAGTAGTGCAAACACTCCATGATGAGCCGCCGACTGATGGAGTGGTTGCACTTGAAGGTATTTCCGCAGCCACTGTAGTTGTCGTAGTAGCCACGCTGGTTCGACAGAATGTAGTAGCCGCGATTGCTCAGCCCCTTGTAACAAAAGGTCGGCCCGCTGTGATCACCCTCGGCGGTATGATTGAAGACCACATCCAGGATAACCTCGATTCCGGCGCGGTGCAGCGCCTTGACCATCTCCCGAAACTCGTAGACGGGGCCGAGGGGATCCTGCTGGGAACTGTAGCCCCGGTGCGGGGCAAAGAACGAGACCGGACTATAGCCCCAGTAGTTGCGGAGCAGCGGGTTGGGAACATCGTATTCGTCGAACTGCTGCACGGGCAGAAGCTCGACGGCGGTGACACCAAGCGACTGCAAGTAGGGAATCTTCTCGATGAGCCCGGCGTAGGTGCCGCGCCGCGCCGGGGCCACGCCGGAACTCGCATGGCGCGTGAAGCCTCCCACATGCATCTCGTAGACGATAAGCTCCGAGAAGGGGCGCTGGAGAGGCATGTCCCCCTCCCAGTCATAGCCGCGCGGGTCCACGACCACGCTTTTCATCGCCTCGGCGCAGTTATCGTAGCCCACATGCGTCGCCGCCTCCCGCGAGTAGTTGTCCCCATACATCACCGCCCGCGAGTAGGGGTCCAGGAGCACCTTGGAGGGATCGAAGCGTTGGCCCTCCTCCGGTATGTAGGGGCCGTGCGCGCGGAAACCATAGAGTTGCCCGGCCCGCAGATCGGGAACGAAGGTGTGCCAGTAGTAAAAGGTCCGATTCGTTGTCGGGTCTAGCCGGATCACGCGGGTGGGGCGCGACGCCTCGGCGTGGTCGAAGAGCAGCAACTCCACTGCCGTCGCATGTTTGGAAAAGAGGCTGAAGTTGACGCCATCGGGGCGAATGTTGGCCCCGAGTGGGTAGGATTGGCCGGTCGCTGGTTGGGTTGTCATAGGCCTATGCTACCTATGCTCTCCCAGAAGTGTCAAGCGCATGAGAAAAGCGGCGGAAGATTGCGTTTTTTTCATAGAGTCATGCGCCCCCTGTTCATCTAATCGTTATCTCAGCACTCTATTCTGGACCCCATCAATCCAGCACCACTCACGCTCTTTTTCAACTGACCTCCTATACATTTCGGAATGGATTGACGATGACTACTCCGACAACCAAACTTTCTCTCGCCCTCACGGAACACAACCGGGATAGGTCGATGCTCGCACATACCACGCAACTCACCAATTTACTCGAACAGAGCGAGTTATTTCGCACGCTCGGGTCGGCAGAGCGCGCCTTTCTGGCTGACCGGCTATACCGACGAATCTTCAAGCGGGGCGAGGTGCTCATCACGCAGGCGGTATCGGCGGATAAGATATTCCTGATAGCCTCGGGACTGGTGAGTATCCTCCGCGAGGACGTGAGCGGGGTTCCCACAGAGGCGGCGCAGTTGGGCAAGGGGGCCATCGTGGGCGAGATGTCGATGCTGACGAACAGCCCTCCCTCCGCCACCGTCGTTGCCATGATGGACACCGAGGTCTGGATTCTCAGCCACGACGATTTCGAGCAGCTTCTCTCTCAGTCCATCCCGCTGGCCCTGAGCGTCAACCGCGCCCTAAGCGCCAAACTGGCCGCGACGACGCAGCGGTTGGTTCCCCAGCGTACCGCCCAGTTGACCGCCTTCTTCGGGGATCGCAGAGAGGCTTCTACCCATCGCCTCTCCCTGGAGTTGGCCGCGAGCCTGGCACGCCACACGCGGGAACGGGTGCTCCTGGTGGATTGTTTCCCCCATGAGCGCTCCCCGCTGCGGGACGAACAGGCGTGGGGCGAGTCGGTGGAGGAGCTGCTTCACGACCCGACCCGCTTCGCCAAGCATACCGCCCCCCCGAACCACCGTCGAGCCCACAATGGGGCGCGGCTTATCCGCTAC
>JACCSL010000068.1 GCA_013812995.1 Ardenticatenales bacterium
CCCCGTCATCCCGTAGGATGGTGGCTGAGGTCCTAATCAACCGGGCTTGCCGGAGCAAGCCCCCGAGTTCTACTCGGGGGTTGTTGACTCTCTTTGACCTCGGATTGCTGCTCAATGAGCTTCAGCAACTCAGCCTGGGGGGGCGATAGTTGCGAGCATACCACCGAGCGGGGCAGTAACCACTGCTTGCCCTTTTTGAGCGCACCGGGAATTTGACCGGCGGCGGCCTTGTTCCGCCAGCCGCTTTCCGCCGTGCCGGTCGCTGCCGCTATTTCGGCGGGCGTCAGCATCTCATCGGGCGCGCGGAAGGTGGCCATAAACATGCCAGCACTACTGGCGGCATGAGGCTCATTCATCTGCGCTGCTAGCCAGACAAGATCTTCCTCACGGTAGGCTAGCCACGGATCGGCCTGGCCGATTTCCACCAGGAGCGTGCGTAGGGTCCACAACCAATGCTGTGCATTGAATGGCTGGGCAAGGGCATCATCCAGCGCCTCAAAGAGCGAGCCAAAGCGGACCTTTCCATGACGTTTCTTCCACTCGGCTGACCGGAAAGGCCAGCGGAGGATGGCCGCTAGGTTGTTGAAGTGCGGATGGTGGAGAATGTACGAGAATCTCATCATGGCACGTTAGCCTGTGGCGGCAAGCTCACACCAGGATGCATGACCCCCGGAGCGGCGACAGGACTTGCAGCGGGCCGCCGGGCGGACCTGGACGGGAAAGGTTGTAGCGTACCAGGAGTCCCAGCGACGCGTTTCGGTATTGAATGCTTTCTCGCGGGCCTCAGCCCACTCTTCCTCACTCAAGTCCCCCTCGATGGTGCCTGCCGCCTTGTCAGGGCCAGCCCCCTCGTCCTTCAGGTAGCGAATCCCCTGCCGACCATCTGCCGCCAGGGCGTACACACGGGCGTGATTCCGCTTCGCGTCACGCCACACTTTTACACTTTGCAGGGCCATCTCTTGCCTCCTGTCTTGCGGTAGCGATACCGCTACGTAATGGTAGCATAGCGGTATCGCTATATAAGTCAAGCCAGTTGATCGTCTAAAGTCTCGGAGAAACAGCGCGCTGGCTACTGACCGCCTTGCTCCATCTGTTTGCGCAGGCTGAGGGGGCGCATGTCGGTCCACACCTCTTTGATGTAGTCCAGGCACTCTTGCTTGGGGCCGCTCTTGCCAGCATCGCGCCACCCCAGCGCGTTTTCCCGGTCAGCGGGCCAGATGGAGTACTGCTCCTCGTGGTTGACTACGACCTTGTAGATGGTGCTGTCTTCGGTTTCGTCTCGGTTCATAGCTGTCTCCTTTCGATTAGGGGATTTCCGATAGGGCCAACTTTACCAGCCTATCCACGATATCAAAATACGTATCTATCGGTTCAGAAGGGGCAGATAGAGTCGGTATAGCGGGATGCCTACATAAACGGTAATGGTGTCGCTGCCGCTCAGCCCGCCACTGTCGGTGGCGCGCGCGGTCAACTGGTGCACGCCCGTCGAGAGCACGGGGCCAATCAAGTCTCCGCTGCCGAGTGGGCCATCCAGGTCCGAGCTCCAACTCAGGCTATCCGGCTCTGCCTGCCCCTCTTCGATATCCATCGCGATAGCCTGGAAGCTCGTGGCCTGGCCTTCCTCCAGGTAGAGGCCCGTCGGATTGAGAATCTTGACGGTGGGGGCGTGATTAGCGGCACTGAGCATGCCGTCCGAGTCATCGGTCACGGTATGGAACCCATCGTTGGCCTGCACGCGGAAGCGCCCCTGCGTGGACCCCGGCACCTCATCGTAGGCGGGAATGGTGTAGCGGCTGCCCCGTAGATCAGAGGCCATGAGCGTCCATCTCTGGCCGTTATCGTCGCTGTAGAAGAGCGCGAAGGTGAGCGCATCGCCATCAGCATCGCTGCCAGTCCAGGTGAGCGTTGTCCCAGCCCCAACAGGACCGCTGTTGGGTGTCAGCAGGCGCACCGTGGGGCGTGTGGGGCTGACGCCCCGCTCGGTTACCACGACGTCATCCAGGCGCAGTTGCAGCCGGGCCACCCCTATTTCCAGGGGGACAAGCTCGAAGAAATAGATGCCATCCTCTGTGCTTTCCTGATCGCTTACCGGCTCCAGAAGCACATCATGGCTGGACAACACGGTCCCCGCCGCATTCAACTGGACCAGCGTGGCGCTCGGTTCTTGTTGAGCTTGCTGGTGGCGCAGTGCGGCCTGTTCCGCCGCCATCGTACGTGCATTGCGGGTGGGGTTGGCAAGGTGTTCCACGCGGGTGAAATAGCCGCCAGGGACAGTGGAACTGATGACGCCGCTGACCAGAAGAAGCTCCGCGCTCTGCGAAGGCGCGTTGTTTGTGGTTGGGTTGGGCAGCGACGGGGAATCGTCCTGCCGGGCCATGAGCCCAAACGTCAGGTTGCACGGAACCCCGTATTTTTTCAACAGCTTGCAGTACTCGTAGGGCGAGATCCACTGAGGCTCGTTGTAGCTCATCATCGGCCCGCTCGTCTCTGTCTCATTGGAGAAAACCTGCGCTTGGTCGGGCGTGTTGGTGTACCAGTAGTAGAGGCCCAGCCCGTAGTAGCCGTGGGGGTCTTTCGGGGCGAGCATACAGCGATTCGACCAGGGATAGTTCTGGTCGGTATATTCCTCGTTGGGCTTACAGCCTGAATGAGAGAGCTCCTTGGCATGACCTACCTCATGGGCCAGGGTTACTCCGCCCTGAACGTACCAGGGAGGTTGACCATTGGTATCGGGGTTCATGGAAACCAGTATCTCGCCCGACTTGTAAACGCCGCCGGTACCATCCATGCTGATGTTGGGATCCACCATGCCCACCAGGGTTTGCGTATTGTTGATCTGGTTTTTGCCCTCGTGCAGTCGCCAATACGAGAGTGCACTCAACACCTGATCGCGACCATTCGCGCTCGTTAGCTTCCAGACCGTTCCATCGCCTGCTTTGAGCGTAAAGCTGGTCACCCAGATGTTGAACCAATCCAGCGGGTGGTAGCGCAGGAGATGCAGGCTGATTCGTTCCCAGTCCGGGTCCTCATGTGTATAGATATCAGGAGGATAGTTTTTGTCCCCGCCGGGGTAGAGTTCCAGAGGCATCATATAGAGGAAGGGACGCACCGTGACCGCGTTGAAGGTGACGTTGAGTGTATCCGTGTTGTTATCGTAGTTGCGCTCCGCCGCCCCTTTGTCATAGTTCACCTCGACCTTGAAGGTAATCGGGCCTGGCTCTTTGTGCCATTCGGGGAACACATAGAAGTTAAAGCTTGCAGAGAGAACTCCCCGATAATCCTTTAGCTCCTGATAAGCCGTCACATTGACAATGGAGTGCGCGGCCCTGGGCGAGTAGATGAGCTCAACGCCATTCCGATAGGCGCGAAGGCGGGCCCTCGTAGGAAGCATGTTTAACAGAGCATCGCCCGTCGCGTCATGTCTGACGTAGACACGAACACGGGTTTCGCGCCCGGCGACGAGCGGCATCTGGTTTGCCAGGTTCTGGAGGCCCTGTGATACTTCGATTCCAAGAATCTGGATGTCGGGCAGGGGTGTTGGCGTCTCGGTGGGCGTGTTGGTG
>JACCSL010000082.1 GCA_013812995.1 Ardenticatenales bacterium
ATGATGGACCTGGTAATGCCGGTGATGACGGGGATCGAGGCAACCCAGCAGATTCGTGGGTCGGCCGACCTGCCTCCCATGACCATCATCGCTGCCTCTGCCAGCGCTTTTGACAGTGATAAGCAGCAATCTCAATTCGCGGGATGCGATGATTTTCTCCCCAAACCGATTGAGATGTCGAGGCTACTACTGCTGCTGGAGCAGCATCTCCACCTTGAATGGCTCTTTGAAGAGACTGTGCCATCCGAGGTGCCTGCCGATGAGTCGCACCCGACGACCCTGCCCTCTCGTGCGGAGCTAGGAGTGCTCTATGACCTGGCCCTGCGCGGCAACATGGTGGGCGTCCAGACGTATGCTGACCAATTGGAAACCCTATCCGACACCTACAAACCGTTTGCGGCACAGGTGCGCGAGATGGCCCGCGCCTTTGACGACAATCGCCTGTTGGCGTTGATCGAACCTCATCTTTAAGGCAACTTTACTATGACCACACCCTATCCTGCTGAGTTGGACCCCACCCAGTACACGATCCTGATAGTGGACGACAATCCGACCAATCTGGGCGTGCTGACAGACTACCTGAAAGAGTTTGGCTTCACCATCCTGAATGCCCGCGATGGTGAGATGGGCCTGAAGCGGGCCGCCCTTACGCGGCCGGATATTATCCTGCTGGATGTAATGATGCCCGGCATGGACGGTTTCGAGACCTGCCGACGGCTGAAAGCCAACTCCGAGACGCAAGAGATTCCCGTGATTTTTATGACCGCGCTGACCACCACCGAAGACAAGGTGCTGGGCTTTGAGGTCGGGGCCGTGGATTATGTCACCAAACCCGTACAGCAGGCCGAGGTGCTCGCGCGGGTAACCACCCATCTCCGGCTCCGCGATCTCATGCGCCGCCTACAGCAGGCCAACGCAGAGCTGGCAAAGATGAACGCGGCCAAGGACAAATTCTTTGCCATTCTGGCTCACGACCTGCGGGGACCATTTCTGCCTCTGCTCACCCAGGCAGAAATGGTGGCCGAACACTACACCACCCTGGAACCCGAGACGGTTCAGCGAATGGTGGGCTCGATTGGCGCGTCGGCCCGGCACGTTTATGAATTGCTGGAAAATCTTCTCGAATGGTCGCGCCTCCAGATGGGCCTCATGGACTTTCAGCCAGGACGGTACGCTCTTTCCGAGAGCGTGACCCGCACGATACGCGTTCTGGAAGAGCAGGCAACTTGCAAAGGGGTCACGCTTGAGGGGAGCGTGGACCCAAAATTGTTTGTCCACGCCGATGAATACATGGTGGATACCATTCTCCGTAACCTCATCTCCAACGCTCTCAAGTTCACCCTCCAGGGGGGACAGGTCACCCTCTTCGCCCAGCGTTTGCCAGAGGCACCGCAATGGGTTGAGGTGACCGTTACCGATACAGGCATAGGCGTCAGCCCGCAAGATTTAGCAAAGCTCTTCAGGCTCGGAACGCACTACAGCACGGTCGGAACGGCTCAGGAACGGGGTACGGGCCTGGGTCTGCTTATCTGTCAAGAGATGATTCAAAAACAAGGGGGAGAGGTCTGGGCCGACAGCGAGGTGGGTCAAGGAACCACCATCCGATTTACGCTCCCTGTTGCCTAACAGCGTGCTGAGCAAATACGACCCACATTTATGCGGCCCACGCGCCGCCGGGTGCGCCCGTCATAGCCGCCAGGACAAACATGAATTCAATACGGTCGTTGTCCACCATGTGCGCCAGACTACTCTCTCTTGGGTGGCTTCTCGTCACGCTGCTTGCGTGCCAATCGCAATCCGCTACCCCTGAAGCCGCCCCGGTCGCTTCCACGTCAACCCCGATTGAGGAATCAGCCAATACCATTCGCCTTACCAATGGCGAGTGGCCGCCCTATCTCTCCGAGACGTTACCCCATAAGGGCCTGGCCTCCCGCATCGTAACCGAAGCCTTTGCAACGCAGGGGTTCACGGTCGAGTATGGGTTTTTCCCCTGGCCGAGGGCCTTGTCACTTGCGCAGGAAGGGGCATGGGATGGGTCGGCGGTATGGTTCAAGAATGCAGAACGCGAAAAAGATTTTTACTTCAGTGAGCCGGTGATGGATTCTCAATATGTTTTTTTTCATCTCAAAAGTTATCCGTTTGAGTGGGAAGAGATGGAGGATCTTGCCGAGGTACGGATAGGCGCGACGCTCGAATATGACTATGGCGAGGCATTCACACAGGCCGAGGAAGCCGGGATCATCTCGGTGGAGCGAATTCCAGCCGATGAGCAAAATTTCAGCAAGCTGTTGGGGGGCCGCATCGATGTCTTCCCGCTCGACCTGGAAGTTGGCCTAAGTATGCTGCGCAAAAACTTTACCCCGGAAGAAATGGAGCAAATCACCTATCACCCCTTGCCCATCCGCTCGGACCCTGGCTATCTGCTGCTCTCCCGAAAGGTGGAGGGGAATGCAGAGCTGATAGATGTCTTCAATGCCGGGCTAGAGGAACTGAGGGCTAATGGGCAACTTCAACAGTTCGTCGAGGAATCTCGCCAGGGAAAATGAGCCTAATCGCGATTCTTCTGTGCCAAGTCTCGAATCTCCTGGTCGTATCAATGGTGTATCATGGCATGGTGGGGCATTGGAATGGCAATGGGGCCGCATCAGCGGGTTTGCAATGTTCCTGCTTCTGACGGAATTTGTGGTTTGGAAGATTGGGAAGCGTGCCATGCGAGCCCTCTCCCCCACGTCGCTTCGCTCCGTGTCCCCTCTCCCGACATCGGGAGAGGGGCGGCCGAAGGCCGGGGAGAGGGCCACCACGCAGAGCCACCCCTCAACCACAAATTCTATCAGAACCAGCAATGTTCAACCATGTCAAAAGAGGTTTCTTATGTGTGGACGCTTCACCCTCAAGGTTGACCCCAACACCGTATACGAAGCACTGGAGCTCGGCGAGATGCCAGCGAAGCTGGAGCCGCGCTACAACATTGCCCCCTCGCAGCCTGTTGCTGTGGTCACGGACCCGGCGCTGCGGAAGGTCGAGATGTTTCGTTGGGGGCTGATTCCCTCCTGGGCCAAAGATCCCTCCATCGCCAACAAGCTCATCAACGCCCGCGCGGAGACTGTCACCGAAAAGCCCTCGTTTCGCACCGCCTTCGCAAAGCGTCGCTGCCTGGTAATTGCCGATGGCTTCTATGAATGGCAGAAGCGGAGCAAGGCGCAGGGTGGCTCTCAACCCTACTACTTCCAACTTGACTCGCACGACCCCTTTGCCTTTGCGGGGCTCTGGGAGTTGTGGCGCGACCCGGAGGGCGAGGTGGTCCATAGCTGCACGCTGATTACCTGCGCCGCCAATGACCTCGTCGCCCCGGTCCACGCACGCATGCCCGTGATTCTGGGCGAGGAGTCCCTCTGGCAATGGCTGGAGCCAGATGCCTCGGAGGACACCCTGCACACGCTTTTACAGCCCTACCCCGCTGAGCGCATGGCGGCCTACCCTGTCTCCGACCTGGTGAATAGCCCCTATAACGACTCGCCTGAGTGCGTGGAGCCTGTTGCCGCCTGAGTTTCAAGCAACAAGTAAGGCATTCCGCGCAATCAGCCATGCTGGCAAGCTAGGCTATAATTCCACTGCTCCTTCTTTACTCATCGAGCAGAGGAAAACGCATGGCATCCACCCTCTTGAAAACCCTTGCCAGCTATGTTCCGGCGCTCATCTTGCAGCGCGTGGCAACCGAGCCCGCGCCCCTGCGCGCCCCGGCCACCCAACGTCTCCCGGCGGTGGTGCTCTACGCCGATGTGATGGGCTTTACCCTGATGGCCGAGCAATTTGCCCAGCAGGGCCCCGCAGGGCTGGAGGACTTGACCAATCTGCTCAATGCCTACTTCGGGCAGCTTGTGGATCTGGTGATGACGCACGGGGGGGATGTGGTAAAGTTCGCTGGGGATGCGCTGGTGGCGCTCTGGCCCGCGAGCGATGAGCCACTTTCGACCGCCGCCCAGCGCGCTGCCCAATGCGCGATAGAGATTCAGCAGCGCTTCCATGAGTATCAGGTAGCAGAGGGGATTCGCCTCTCCCTGCGCATCGGGCTCGGGGCGGGCGAGGTCATGGCGGCGCATCTGGGTGGTATCTTTGGGCGCTGGGAATTCATGCTGACGGGG
>JACCSL010000090.1 GCA_013812995.1 Ardenticatenales bacterium
GCTGGGGCTCGCGCTGAGTGGCAACGAGTTGCTCGCCCATCACGATAATTCCGAGAAGCGCGGCCAGGATATGCTCGTGCTGCTCAGCCAGTTGCTGCTACTACGAACGGGGGGGTAGCCTTACCTACCCCGCCGGGTTGCCAACACCATGACAGAGGCAAAATAGACGGCAATGGCGATGGCGCTCCAGATAAGGCCCCAGATAAAGGCCGGAACGAGGGTGATGGTGGCGAGCAACTCGGCATCGGTCATGCGCACAGGTCCCCCCAGGAGAGGAATGCCTGCCAGGGGACCTGCCATCAAGATGTCCGTGCCAATATCGATGACGGCATAGAGGCAGGAGAACGTCCCGATAACCCAGAGCGCAGCCATCTGGAGCCGTGGCCCGCCCTGCCACCCCAATCCATAGAGCACCAGGGCAGTAAAAGCTACATAGGCCAGTGTGAACAGATCCCGCACATAGAGCAGCCCGATGATGCCCAGCGCTACGGCCATGCCGCGTATGGCGAAGCGGCGTACGCCTGGCCCTGCCCAGGCCAGCCGTAGCAGCGCAGCGCCCCAGAGAGCGCTGCCAAGATACCCCGCACTCAGGCTCAGAAAGCGGCTGCCGCCACGAAGATGGGCCAGCCCGCCCTCATCGTAGGTGAGACTTAGCCGCTCCATGCTCCCGCCCGTCAGGTAGGCGGCAAGGCCGTGGCTGATCTCGTGAAGTAGCACCACAAACAGCTTGATGGGAAGCAGCAACGGCGCATTCCAGAAAAATAGCGCCACCGCCACTGTCACAACACTGAGCCCGACAATGCTCATATCCCAGTTTTGACCCCTGATTGACTGCATGGTTGCTCCTATGAAAATTCTACATCTCTACAAGGATTATTACCCCGTTATCGGGGGGATTGAAAATTATGTCAAGGTTCTGGCGGAAGCGCAGGTGCGACGCGGGCACAAGGTCACGGTGCTGGTCACGAGCCTGACACGTCAGACCAAGATCGAGCGGCACAATGGGGTGCTGGTCATCAAGGCGGGGCGACTGGCCCACATCGCGAGCACACCGCTGAGCTTAAGCCTTCCTTTCATCCTGGCCCGACTAAAGCCGGACATCGCGCACCTGCAATTCCCCTACCCCTTTGGCGAATTTGCTGCCCTGCTAGGCTCCAAGGCCCCCCGCCTGGTCTTTACCTACCATAGCGATGTGGTGCGACAGGCGGCGCTGCTACGCCTCTACCGACCGCTGATGCAGCGCATCCTGCAACGCGCGGATGCGATTATCGCCACTTCTCCCCCTTACGTTGAAAGCAGCGAGGTGTTGCGAGCGTATCGCGAGAAGGTGCATGTCGTTCCGCTGGGGGTTCATACCGCCGCCTTCGCGCATGAGAACCCGGCGCGAGTCGCTACCCTTCAGGGCGAGTGGAGCCCCGACGGGGAGCCGCTGATCCTCTTTGTGGGGCGCTTTCGCTACTACAAGGGGCTGGATGTTCTGCTCCGGGCAGTCCCGCACCTGCGCCGAGGGCGCATTCTCCTCGTGGGGGATGGACCCGAGCGCCGCAAGTTGGATGCACTCTGTACTCAGCTTGGCCTGGAGGAGCGTGTCTACTTTCTGGGCAGCACGATGGAAGAGGAGTTGATTGCACTCCGCCATGCGACACGCCGCAGCGGCGGCCTCTTTGTGTTGCCCGCCACACACCGCAGCGAAGCGTTTGGGACAGTGCTCCTGGAGGCGATGGCGGCGGGACTCCCGCTCGTCACGACGGAGCTGGGAACGGGCACCTCCTGGGTGAATCAGGAGGGCGTCACGGGCCGCGTGGTGCCCGCCAACAATCCGACCGCTCTGGCCGAGGCTATCAATCAGATGCTGGCCGACCCCGCGCTGCTCCAGACGATGCAACGCGCGGCCCGCACCCGCGCCCAGCGCTTTGACCTGACTCAGATGGTCGAGGGGGTGGAGGGGGTGTATGACCATGTAATGGGGGGAAGCGGCTTTGTCAAAGGTTCCCCCGTGCGCTAAGATGTGGCGTTTTGGTCACCCAGCACAGAGAAACGGCCCATGAGCACCTATCTTCTGATCTTCTTCGCCTCCCTCCTGCTTGCCATCGGGGGCACGCCTCTGGTCCGCCTGCTCGCCCTACGGGCAGGCATTATCGACCAGCCCGCCGCCCGTAAGGTCCATACCACCCCGATTCCCCTGCTAGGCGGTGTTGCGATCTACGGCGCTGTCTGCGGTGGCCTCTTCCTCTTCAGTGACAAATTCTATATCACCCAGGTCATAAGCATCATGCTCGGGGCGACCTGGGTTAGCTTCTTTGGGCTGTGGGATGATCGGGTCGGGCTGGGGGCTGGATTTAAATTGCTGGCGCAACTGGGCGGTGCGATAATCCTGATTGCGAATGGCGTGATGGTGACTCTGCCGATTCCCTACGCCTATAACCTGCTCTTGACGCTGTTGTGGATCGTGGGAATCACCAATGCGCTCAACCTGCTGGACAACATGGATGGTCTCAGTAGTGGCATCGGCGCGGTGGCAGCCGCTTTCTTCCTGCTGCTGGCGGCCCTGAGCGGGCAGTACCTTGTGGGGGCGATGAGCGCGGCCATGTTGGGGGCATGTCTGGGCTTCCTGCTGTACAACTTCAACCCAGCGAGCATCTTCATGGGGGATACGGGAAGCCTCTTCCTGGGCTTTACCCTGGCATCCCTGGCGATCAAGCTGCGCTTCCCAGAAAACATCTCCTGGGTCACCTGGATGATTCCGCTGCTGGTGCTCATCGTTCCTCTCATGGACACGACGCTGGTCTTCATCTCGCGATTGCGGCGTGGCAAGAACCCCCTGACAACTCCCGGCAAGGATCATCTCTCCCACCGGCTGGTATCCTGGGGGTGGAGTCGCCGCGAGGCGGTGCTGCTGCTCTATCTGATTGCCTGCGCGGGCGGAGCACTGGCGATCTTTGTCAGTGTCGCCGATCCCCTGACTGCCTACAGTGTGGCTGTCGCTGTTCTGATTGCAGTGACGCTGCTCTTGCTCCGCTTCGAGCGGAACTTTCAACAGCCCTGAAATTTTGTAACAAAAGAGGAGATAGACGTTATGAGCATGAGTAAAAAGACGAAGAAGCCAATCAAGGTGAGAGAGGTTGCTCGCACCGAGATTCAGGCAAACAAGAGTTGGTGGAGTGATTCTCGCAACATTGCCCTCGTGGCAGTGCTCTCGCTCCTCACGATCTTTGCCATCTACTTTGCGACGCAGCAGCTTGGCCCAGCCGACGAGAGCGCCGAGGCACTGCGCGAGGCTACGCCGGGAACGGACGCCGCAGCGAGCAATTGCCCCATCGACATCCTGAACGGCCCCCTGCCCGAACCCACTGGGGATATTAATGGCAAGCCGCAGTGGGAAAGCCCCTTTCCCATGCTGATCGACAGCAACTGTGACTACTACGCCACCTTCGAGACCAGCAAGGGCACGATTGTGGTGGACCTGTTCGAGAAGGGTGCCCCGAACACCGTCAATAACTTTGTGGCACTGGCCGCGAGTGGCTTCTACGATGGCATCCTTTTCCATCGTGTAATTCCTAACTTCATGGCCCAGGCTGGCGACCCGCTGGGTGAAGGCACTGGCGGTCCGGGCTACGAGTTCGAGGACGAGCTCTCGCCAGACTTACGCCACAACAAGCCTGGAATCCTCAGCATGGCTAATTCAGGGCCGGGCACAAATGGATCGCAGTTTTTCATCACCTTTGGTCCGACCCCTCACCTGGATGGATACGATGAGAGTGGCCAGGCGAAGCCCTGCGGCGCGCCGCAGGTTTCCTGCCATGCTGTCTTTGGCGAGGTCACAGAGGGGCTGGAAGCAGCACTGGCTCTCACCCCAACAGGGGAAGGACCGGTGGATGCCATCGAGCGAGTGACCATCAGCACACGCTGATCCTCTCAGCGGAGCGGGGCGAGCATCAGCGCCAGCCTCAAGGCAAAGGCATCGTTGGGCTGGGTGGGGTCCAGCCCGGCAATGTCGCGGATGCGCTCCAGGCGGTAGGCCATCGAGTTGCGATGGAGGTGCATGGCTTTCGCGGTGGCGCTGATATTTCCCCCATGCTCCAGCAGAAGTTGGAGCGTTGTCAGCAACTCCGTCGCGTGCTCGCGGTCATAGTCCTCCAACGTGGAGAGTGTGCTATCCAGAAATTGGCGCAGGTCCTCCGTTCCCTGGAGGTGACGCAGCAGCCGGTAGAGGCCCATCTCTTTATGCAGATAGCATCCTCCCTCGCCAAGCAGGCGCATTCCCAGTACCAGGGCGTCACTTGCCTGTACCAAGCTGTGGCGGAGACCTTCCGCCCCCCGCGCCGGGTCGCCCGCCGCCAGGGAGAGCATCGTGGGAGCGGACCAGTCGGTGGCTAGATGGCTCAGGAAGTCCGAGCGGCCTGTCTCCCACCCCGCACTTCCCCCCGCCAGCACGAACGTGCTCTGCCACGCCTCCGCCATGAGGGGCAGGTGTATCTCGCCCAGATGTAGACGGACGTGCCATCCCACCGCTTCGGCACGCACCATAGCACGACGCATCCAGTCGCGCAGTATCTCCTCCGTCGCCTCGTCGCGCGCTGCTACCCCGAGCACTACCCATTGCACCTGCTCCAGCGGGTAATCCGCCACGCGTGCCCGCGCCAGAAGCACGGACTCTTCCTCGCCCAGGAGCAGTGTCGCGACGAAATCTCCGTAGACCCCTTCGCGCGCGGCTTCAACCGCCTCCATCTTCGCCAGTTCCAGGGCCAGCGCGGCCGCGCCCTGTTCCAGCGCCATACGAGAAAATCCGTCGAGCGCCTCCGGGATGTCGCACAGGGTGAGCGTGGCCGTTGCGGACTCGCCAATGGGAAGCATCTGAGTCACTGTCTCGCTACCAGGAAGCGTGCTTCCGGCACGCGCGAGGAGATTCCCCGGCGCGGCGCTCACCTCGACCAGATGGCCGACCAGCCGATGGAGGTCCTCAACCACGCCCTGTAGCCCCGCGCCGGACATCACCTGCTGGCTAAGCCGACGGTAGAGCGCCGCCGCCTGTGCCTCCTCCTGCGCCTCCCGATCCGAGATCAGGCGGATGATGGCCCGCGCGGTCCGGGGCAGATCGGCACCCTCCGGCAGGGCGAAGAGGGGCAGGTTGCTGCGCTCCGCCTCGCGCCGCGCCCCGTTATCGACCTCCCCCTTGATGACGATGGCGGAGAGCCCCACGCGCCCCAGTTCGCGGACGACGCGCGAGAGCGTGAGGTTGGGATTGCTCGCCTGAACGAGGGCGAAATCCAGCAGAGCTACCTCGTCCGCGTTGAGCTGGGGAAAGAGGGGGGAAAGCACACCGCTGGTCCGCGCCCAGCGCGCCGGACGCCCCAACCCCAGCGCCCCCGCCGCGAGGGTAGTTCCCAGGGGCAGGGCGAGGCGTCCCATCTCGCGAACGGTAGGTAGAGGGATCGGGGCCACCATCAACAACACCCCTGACTAGAAAAAGCCCTGGATGAGAAAGGCCACAACGAGCAGCGCCGTTGTGCCCAGGTGGGTCAGCACCGCGCCCACAATCGCAAGGGAGAGGCGCTGGGTGTGAGCACTCACGATGGTAAGGGTGGCGAGGGGAAGGCCAAGCAAGCCCAGGGCGGCCAACTGCGGGAGGTGACCCAGGGCCACACCGAGGATAAGCAGCGCGAAGGCCAGACAAGCGGGGAGCGCATAAGCC
>JACCSL010000105.1 GCA_013812995.1 Ardenticatenales bacterium
CCTGGGGCGAGACCATCGCGGAGGGCGGCGAGGAGAGCACCTTGGTCACGGCCACGCTGGAGCTGGGCCAGGTCGATGCGGTGCGCGCGAAGATTCCGGTCTTCGAGGACCGACGCAGCGACCTGTATTAGCGTTGGAGCGTTGGAGCGTTGGAGCGGAGGAATCCAATAGAGCACATCAAACGAAAATTGCTCTTGCTAGAAGAGGCCAACCGCGTTCCTGCCTTCTATGAGGTTCCTCTGTCATAGTCCTAAAAAGCTTGTTGGTGAGCTAAAACTCCACTACCATTGCATCATCTTCTACTATACCCATATACCCAACAACGAGGAACAATATCTTGCAATCACATCTTTCCCATCTCCAGTTCAATGTCCACGCCGACAATCTGTCCTTCTACAAAGAGCTGCTGACCTACCTGGGCTGGCACATTGTCTTCGACAGCGAGGAGATGATCGGGCTGGTGGACAAGAATGGCGTCAGCCTCTGGTTCGGCGGGCAGGTCAACGACTCTCAAAATGACTATGATGGTCCCGGCATGAATCATCTCGCTATCGGCGTGGTCGCGCAGACTGACGTTGACGCGGCAGCCGCCTATCTCATCGAGCACGACGTGGCTCTCCTTTTCGAGACGCCGCGCCACCGCCCGGAGTTCAGCCGCAGCGCGGAGCACACCTATTACCAAGTGATGTTCGAGACGCCGGACCACATCCTGATGGAAGTCGTCTACACCGGCGTAAAGTCTCTGTAAGGGAAGAGGAACCATGCAACGAGAGAGCAAGGAAAACACACCGATTCTCGTCGCCTCCCACAACGGAACGCCAGGCTTCCCCGCTGCGATGGAAATTCTCCGTAGCGGTGGCAGCGCGCTGGACGCGGTGGAGGCAGCCACGCGCCTCGTGGAGGATAACCTGGAGGATACCACGGTGGGCAGCGCCGGGCTCCCCAACCTGCTGGGTCAGGTCGAACTCGACGCGCTGCTGATGGACGGGGAGACGCTGGCCGCCGGGGCGGTCGCGGCCCTCCAGCGCTTCCCCAACCCGGTCAGCGTGGCGCGCCGCGTGATGGAGACGCTGCCCCACGTTCTGCTCGTTGGCGAGGGCGCGGCCCGCTTCGCGCGGGAAATGGGCTTTGCCGAGGCCGAGCTATTGACCGAGGAGAGCCGCCGTATCTGGCAGGAGCGGCTGGGCAACACCGACCTCTACTACCAGAAGATGCGCGACCTCGCCGCCACGCTGGCCGAGGATCCCGAGATTGCCGCTGAGGCGTACAACGACGGGCGCAGCGTCACCGGCACCGTGAACTTCATCGCGCGCGACAGCGCCGGACGCCTCGCCGTGGCAACGAGCACCAGCGGCTGGGCCTGGAAATACCCTGGCCGCGTCGGGGACACGCCCATCGTGGGGGCCGGGGGCTACGCGGACAGCCGCTATGGGGCCGCCGCCTGCACCGGGCGCGGCGAGATGGCCCTGCGCGCTGGCACCACCCGCAGCATCGTGCTCTACATGAAGATGGGCCTGCCCCTCTGGAACGCCTGCCGCGAGGCCATCAAGGACCTTTACGATCTCGTCGATCCCTATGCCAGCGGGATGCACGTCGTGGCGCTGGACGCAGCCGGGACGCCCGCTGCCTTCTCCAACCGCCCCGGCATCACCTACCTCGTTCAGCGCGCCGACATGGACACGCCGGAGCTACGCCCGCGCACCTTCGTGGACGAGCAGGGCCGCGCCGAGGTTCGCCCCGCACTTGTGGAATAAAGGTATAGATCATGCTAAAATGGTTGATGTATCAACAATAGAATGTTTTCCGTAGACGATGGTGTCAGGATGAGCCGACGAGGGCGCAAAGTGAATAGACCGTGAAAGCATTGGTCATCAGCGACAAGGTGATAGAGGGTCTCTACAGCCCGGCGGTGCGACAGCGCTTCGCCGAGGTGGAGCTTGTTATCAGCTGCGGGGATCTGCCCTACTACTACCTGGAATACCTGATTAGCACGCTGGACAAACCGCTCTTCTCTGTGCGGGGCAATCATGCCTCCGTGGTGGAATATGGGAGCCACGGGGAGCGCACCGAGCCCTGGGGAGCCATCGACCTGGACCAGAGTGTGGTGGAGTGCAACGGGTTGATTCTGGCGGGCTTCGAGGGCTCAATGCGGTACAACGAGGGACCGTTCCAGTACAGCGATCAGGAGATGCGTTGGCGGGTCGCGCAGATGCTGCCGCAGCTTTTCCTGAATCGCGCCCTGAGGGGTCGCTACCTGGATGTCCTGGTGACACACGCGCCGCCCCGTGGCGTGCAGGACCAGCCGGACCGCTGCCACACAGGCTTCCAGGTCTTTCGCTGGTTCCTCCAGCGCTTTGAGCCTCGCTACATGCTTCACGGCCATATTCATGTCTACCATCCGAACATCGTCACACGCTCCCTCTTCCATAAGACAGAGGTCATCAATTGTTATGGCTACCGGGAACTTGAGCTTTGCCCGATAGGTAGCAGCGGGAGGGAGGGAAGGAAGCAGGAAGAACATGGTCGATCAGCTCGCCCACGCCGATTACGAGAGGGCTACGTGGAAGGCTTTTTGGAATCAGATTCGCAGCTGGCTGATGAGACGCAGCAATGATCTGCTGCCCTTTGACGAGGTCCGCGCCCGGTTGCCCATCGCGGGGCAGCACTATCGCGGGCTGGCAGAGGTTCCCCTGGAGCAGATCGCGGGT
>JACCSL010000335.1 GCA_013812995.1 Ardenticatenales bacterium
GCTTTGCCGAGAGTGGCGTCGATGCCATCATGGTTGGCCGCGCGGCCATTGGAAACCCCTGGATCTTCCAGCGCAAGGACTGGTGGGAGGTCACGCCAGAGGAAAAAGCCGCCCTCATCCAGCGCCATTTTCAACTGATGCTGGACTTTTACGGAGAGGAGCGCGGCCTACTGAACTTCCGCAAGCATGTGGTAAAGTACATTCGCGGCACGGAGGGTGCTTCCTCCATTCGCTCGCAGATTGTCGTTGCGGAGACGCCCGATGAGTTCGTCGCGCTGGTGGACGAGTTTGGCGAGTGCGCCTGCGCCGCATAAATTCAAACTTACAACAAGGACTACCTTTTTCTTATGAAATCAACACACCGATTGGCCGGCCTGTTGCTGGCTGCCACCCTGATAGTGGCCTGTGGTACTCCAACGAGCCAGAGCAACACGGGCGATACCTCGCCAGGAGAAGTCGCGGCACCCACCGTTACAGCGGAACCCGCACCCGAGGGCGAGGAGCCGGTCCCCGAGACAGGCACCCTGGAAACCGAGGATGTCATCGTGGGGGAGGGGGCCGAGGCGAAAGAAGGAGATCTGGTCTCCGTTCACTATTCCGGCTTCCTGGAGGATGGAACCAAGTTCGATAGCTCGCTCGATGCTGGTCAGCCTATCCAGTTCGTGCTGGGTAGTGGGCAGGTGATCCCCGGCTGGGAGCAGGGCCTCCAGGGTATGAAGGTGGGCGGCAAGCGCACCCTCATGATTCCTCCGAGCCTGGCCTATGGCGAGTTTGGCTTCGGGAATGTGATTCCCCCCAACGCCACGCTCCGCTTCGAGGTCGAGTTGATGGATGTAAAAGAGATCGCGACGGAACCCGCTTCCGTGCAGGAGTATGCCACAACCGAGAGTGGTCTGGAATATGCGATTCTGCAAGAGGGCAGCGGCGACGCAGCCAAGCAGGGGGACCTTGTCACCGTCCATTACACGGGCTGGCTGGAGGATGGAACCCAATTCGATAGCTCGGTCCAGCGCGGGCAGCCCTTCCAGTTTCAGATTGGAACGGGGCAGGTGATCAAGGGGTGGGACGAAGGCATCGCGGGCATGACAGTGGGCGAGCAGCGCCAGCTTCGCATCCCGAGTGACCTGGCGTACGGGGACATCCAGAACGGTCCCATTCCGCCCAAATCCACCCTGATCTTTGATGTTGAGCTGTTGGCGATAGAGGCGCAACCATGAGCGAGCTACCCGTTCTGGGAGAGAACGCCGTCACGTTGGATAACGGTCTGACGATTGAAGATAAGGTGGTCGGTCAGGGCGCGGAGGCGGGGGAGGATACCCGCGTCACAGTGCATTACACGGGCTGGCTGGAAAATGGTACAAAGTTCGACAGCTCCCTGGACCGCAACCAACCTTTCCTCTTCGAGGTGGGCGAGGGCAAGGTCATCAAGGGGTGGGATGAGGGGGTCAAGGGAATGCGAGTTGGGGGGACGCGGCTCCTTGTGCTTCCTCCGTCGATGGCCTATGGAGCCCATGGCGCAAGCGACATCATCCCGGCCTATGCCATGCTTATCTTCGAGGTGTCGCTGCTGAACGTGGAGATTCTTCCCGCACGCCCCAAGCCCGTGCGCGTCGATAGCTACCTTGCCAAACCCAGCGGTCTCCAGTACGCCGTGCTGCGCGAGGGCAGCGGTCGAGCAGCGAAGCAGGGAAACACGGTCGCGGTGCATTACACGGGTTGGCTGGAAAGTGGTGTTGTCTTCGACAGCTCGTTCAACCGTGGGCAGCCCATCGAGTTTGCCCTGGGAACAGGCCGGGTCATTCCTGGCTGGGACGAGGGCGTGGCGGGGATGCGCGTCGGGGAGCGGCGGCAGTTGCGGATTCCCTACCAGCTTGCTTATGGCGAGATGGGTCGGGGCCCCATTCCTCCGCGTGCCACGCTGATCTTCGATGTGGAACTGATGAACGTCCGCTGATGCTATCTCCTTCTACCACATTCCCTGCGCCGCCCTTGTCCTATCAAGCCACACGTTCCATCCCGGATTCGGTCTGGGAAGGATTTGTGGCAAATGAATCAACGGCCCCTTTCCTCCAGACCGCTGCCTGGGGCGACTTCAAGGCGAAGTGGGGCTGGCAGGCACGGCGGGTCGCCCTGCGCCGCGAGGGACTCCTCGTGGCGGGGGCGCAGGTGCTTTTTCGCCCTCTCCCGCTGGGTCGTTCCATCGCCTACATTCCGCGTGGTCCCCTGGTGCCGGACAACGACCCCCCGCTGCTTGCAGCACTCTTCGACGAAATCCATCGTCTCTGCCGCGCCGAGGGAGCCCTGCTGCTCACGGTGGAACCCCCCTGGACCCCGCCAGGCGAGAGCCCGCGCCTGATGGAGCAGTTGGGGTTCCGCCGTTCCACAGAAACTATCCAACCCAGTGCGACGATCCTGCTGGACCTGCGCCCCTCCGAAGAAGAAATTCTGGGGCAGATGCACTCGAAATGGCGCTACAACATCCGCCTGGCCGCGCGCAAGGAGATCACGGTGCGGGTCGGCGGCGAGGGCGACTTCGATACTTTCCACGCCCTGACCTCGGTAACCGGGGAACGCGATGCCTTTGCCACGCGCCCACGCGGCTACTACGAGGATAGCTGGCGAGCGTTTCAACCCAACAGCCGGCTCTTCATCGCGGAGTATCAGGGGCGTGCGCTGGCCGCAATCCTGGTGGTAAAAACGGGAAAGATGGCTATCTATCTCTACGGAGCCTCCTCCAACGAAGAGCGCAACCGGATGCCCAATCACGCGCTCCAATGGGCAGCCATGCAGTGGGCGCGCCAGGAAGGGTGCCACTGGTACGATTTCTGGGGCATCCCCGCTGAGGTGCCCGACGATGGGCAGGTCGAGACGTTGGGCGAGGGCGGCCTCTGGGGCGTCTATCGCTTCAAGCAGGGATTCGGGGGGAAGGTCGTCAAGTACCCCGGAGCCTTTGACTTTGTTTATTCGCGCCTGGGGTATTTCCTCTACCAGCAGTATCAGGTGCGGCGTGGCGGCGGGCACTGATTAAAACGTAAAACGTAGAACGTAAAACGTACCTGCTTCTGACGGAATTTGTGGTATGGAAGATGGGCCGCGTGCCATGCGCGCCCTCACCCC
>JACCSL010000117.1 GCA_013812995.1 Ardenticatenales bacterium
GATGAAGAACAACAGCACCGTCAAGGAGACCTTCACCAAGGCAGGCATGGTGGCCTCCTTTGCCCCCGAGCGCCTCCAGGCACGAACCAGCGCGATGGAGGAGGCTGTCGCCGAGAGCGGGGTCGAATGGAGTCGGATCACCGGCCACGCTGATATTCGGGATGTCAAATTTGCCGACCTGCTGGGTCTGGTACGCGAGATCGAAGAGATGCAGCAGGCCCTCCGTAACGCGAAGACGCCGGAAGAGGGCGAAAAGATTGCCGGCGAACTGAAGAAGCGGCTGGATGAATCCTTGACTCAGCTTGCCTCGCAGCGGGAGAGTGCGGAGCAGACCAAGGTTCTCATCGACAAGATCTGCCTCACTACGGTCGAGGTGATTCTGGGCATCAGTCTGGCCGTCGGGGCCTGGGCAGCAGCCCCCGCTTGGCTCCTGCCCCTGCTCTACGCGGCCAGCAGCATCATCCAGATGGGCGTCAAGAAGGGTGTGAAGGGAGAGCGATATGGCACCAGCGAGATTATGGTCGATGCCATCATCAACGCGATCTCGACGGGGGCCTCCTACGGAGTCATGGCCGGGCACGGCCTGCTGGCTGAAGAGATGGTGGGTAAGGTCGAGGGGTTGGGCGAGAATGTCGTCAACCGGCTCATGCGCGGGCTCATGAACACCGCGACCAATCGCCTCATCCAGGAGGCGGTCGGGATGACGACCAGCAAGGAGGCGCGCAACGAGCGTATTCGAGATAAGGTTATAAAGACCGTCGAGGCGACCCTCCTGCAAATCATCAAAGATGTCAGCTACGAGTTGCCGCGCTATGCGGCGACCGACGGGATGAACGCCACCGCCCGAGAGACCCAGTTAGTCAGCTATCTGACCAACATCGCTGGGAATCCTGTTGTGGGGAACTTTGTCATTTCGACCCTGATGGAGAAGGTCAACGCGAAGCTCCTGGGGCAGAAGCCGTACGTGGGCAGCAAGGGCACCTTCAGCAAGGAGGAAGCGGAGGAGGAGGAAGTCTACGAGCCCTCGCTTCTCGAGGTCAAGCTTGAGGAAATGGAGTTCACCCTCAGCTTCATGGATCAACAGTTGTCGATTGCGCAGAGCCTCAAGCAGTCAGTCAAACCGCAGATCACCTCCATGGAGCGCGGCGTGGCCGAGCTAGAAAGGGGGCACCCGGAGTATATCAGGCTTCTCCAGGAACAGGAGGCCATAGGGGGGGCGTTGGGTCAGCGGGGGAACCCCGAAGAGGAAGCCGATCTGGAACGCGAGTTGCAACAGCTGGTTGCAGAAGAGAGTGGCATGGAGGTAGAGCCGATCCAAGCATCCCAGAAAAATCCCCTGATCGACGAGGCGCTCCGCGAACTGGAGGACTTGGTAGGGGACGTTTCGCTCCCTCAGATGGCGGATGAGGCCCAACTTGATTTCTTAAAGGGCGCGAAAGATGAGGTCGAAGCGCTACGGGATATCTACGAAGGGGCGAAGGACAACCTGGAAAATCTTCCGCAGGACCGGATACGTCTCAGACAGGGGATTGCACAACTGCGCATGATGATTGAGGAAGTGAAGAGCGAACGGTTGGTGCAGACGCTATCGAAGCCCTCCAGGGAGAAGGGGAGCGAACCCAAAGCGAAGGCGAAGGTAGAAGCGTCCCCGCTACCGATGCAAAGCCCTCAACCCACACCGAGCAAGGCCGTGAGTGCGACTCCCGTTCTCGTGAAGCCTCTGGAGACGCAGAGCACGAAGAAGGAAGGTGCATCTACGTCTAGCCAGACGGAGACGACAGGGAACTTGAAGGGGGTTCTTCAGGGGATTCAGTCCTTGATCGCGGAGGTTGGTCCCAGCCAACCGCTCGTTAACCTTGATGCGGGTCCGCCCTCTATAGAGGATATGAGCCAGGCGTACCGGGCGGACATGGCCTACACCAACGCCTGGGGAAGCGAGGTGGAGGCGCAAGCAATGGGCCAGATCCTGAATCATCAGATCAATATCTACGTGGTTGGCCCCGGCCCCCGGCTGGAGTTGAGAGAGCGAATGGGCCAGGGGACCCCTGTCTCCATTCTCTTCCAT
>JACCSL010000135.1 GCA_013812995.1 Ardenticatenales bacterium
TCCCAGTTCCACAAGGCCGGGCGTGACCAGAATCTTGGCCTTGCCACGCATCTGCGCCAGCACCTCCAGCCCATTGTGAACTCCCACGGGGTTGGCATTGTAGGAATCGTCGATGACGGTGACGCCGCCGGGGCTGGGCAGCAGTTGCAGACGATGGGGTACTGCTTCCAGCCTTGCCGCTTCCTGCACTGCCTTATCTACGGAGAGGCCCAGTAGCTCGACGATAGCCAGCGCCGCGCTCACGTTGAGAATGTTGTGTTGTCCCAGCAGCGGAATCGAGACGCGCGCTTCTTTGCCGCGCGCGGGCCAGCGCCAGGTAAAATGAGTGGCGCGCTCGTCCACGGTCACAGCGGTCGCCACAATGTCGAGAGGCTGAGAGCTTTCACCCCCCAGGCCGTAGCGCACCACCTCATAGCCTGCCGCAGCGGCACGCTCCGCCAGCCGGGCCGACTCAGGCTCTCCGGCGTAGATCACAGCGGGTTTGCCAGCGGGCAGCGCCTCGACCAACTCGTAAAGCGCATCCCCGATGCGCTCTACCGTGCCAAAACGCTCCAGGTGTTGCGGGCCAACCGAGGTGATGACGGCCAGCTCCGGCGCGACCAACTCGCTCATGGCGCGAATCTCGCCCACATCGTAGGCGTCCATCTCCACCAGAAAGAGGCGATGGGTAGATTCCAGATGCTCATTGATGGTGCGCGTGATGCCCATCAACGTGTTGAAACTCTTGGGCGTGGGAAGGGTCTCGATCTGTGGGGCGGTGAGTTGCGCCAGAATATGCTTGGTGCTCGTCTTCCCATAGCTGCCCGCGATGCCAACGGTCCGGGGGCGATAGTCCTGAACCCTGGCTTTCGCCTGGCGCACGAAGCCGCGCTGAATCGCTGCCTCCACCGGTGCCATTGCCTTGTCTCCCGTGATGATAAGCCACAGCGCCAGTTCCATCGAGCTCAGGCAGAGGAACGTAGCCAGCACGACAGCCAGCGGCGGAGACGCTGTATGGAGCAGCGCAGCCACAATGAGGCCAAAGAGGACGAGCAATGTGAGTGATGCACCGAGCATTCGGCGCATTCGGGGCGTGTAGATCAGAGGTTTCTTGGCGGGCGTTCGCCGCCACAGGATGTGCATCACCGCTGCGCCCACCAGGAGCCCGAGTGCGCCCGCAACGCTGGTCAGAGAAGCCAGCATCCCGCTGCCGAGGGCCAGGAGGCTTCCCGCCAGCACCGCTGTAGGAAACAACCAGCTTCGTTTATGCCCCCACCCTAACAACCGAGGCCACTCGTACTCTTCGATCTGGTACATTTGAGCGACCACGAGCCCGACACGCACAATCCACGTACCCCAGGCCAGCACGCCCAGCAAAGTTATAAGTCCATCCATGATGCTTTTGGTTTCTCACCCAACAAAAAAGGTTTCGACAATCTTGCAGAAGCGCGCGGCCTGCTCCAGGTAGGCGTAGTGGCCCGCGCCCTCGAATACGACCAGCCCGGCGTCTGGCAGGAGCGATTCCATGAGCTTGGCGTCCGCCAGGGGCGTGTCCTCGTCCTGATCTCCCCAGATCAGCAGCGTTGGAGCCGTGATGAGGGGGAGATACTCGCGCAGGTCCTCGTTGACGACCCGCACGAAAGAGCCTCGCACGCTGCCGCTGGCCTGCTGGTAGTCTGATGAGCCCGCGCTGGCAACGCGCGCCGAGGCCCAGCGTTGGATGACCGCAGGCATGAGCGGGCTCTGGGCCAGCCCACGCAGGAGTTTGAACGCTCGGACTCGGGCATGATAGGACAGAGATCGCTTCGGCTTGATCCCCGCGCTGTCGGTCAACACGAGCTTTGCCACCCGCTGCGGCTGCTGGCTGGCGAGCTTGATAGCGACGCGCCCCCCGAAGGAGTGGCCCACGAGATGCGCCTGCTGGATATCAAGGCTATCCATCACGCCCAGCAGCCAGCTCACGTAGTCATCCACGGCCCAGGCACTCGGCGGGGGCGGCGTCTTGCCGAAGCCTGGAAAGTCCAGGGCCACGACATGGAAGCGCGGGGAAAGCTGCTCGATGATGGGCTGGAAGAGCTCGATGCTCGCGCCCCAGCCGTGGAGCAGCAGAACCGTCGGCCCACTTCCCTTTTGCAGGATATGGGCAGGCGGCGAGGCCGGGGCGTGGTGCAGGGTCGTCGTCATGGCGCGGTGAGTCTGCGGCGAAGCAGGGCCTCTAGCTGCGGGCCGCGCTCCTGGAGAAGATCGTGTCCGGCACCGGGCAGAACCATGATCTTGGCAGTGGGAATCCGCGCTGCCAGCGCCTGCACCGTCAGCAATGGGTTGAACGGATCCGCGTCGCCGGTGACAATCAGCGTCGGGCAGAGGAGGCGCGCGGCCGCCTCATCGTTGATGACGCCGCCCTGCGCGGCGAGCTCGCTCATGGCATTGGCCCAGCAGCCAAGGAGTTTCGGTGCGCTGCCGGGGCCATGCAGCGCCTCCAGCTCCGCGCAGAAGGCGGGCCAACCGGGGATGCTGTGCTCTCCATCGGCGTACAGGGCCACAATCGCGGGGGGTGGCACCCGACCGCTGACGCCCCAGATCGTCAGGGAACGAGCGCGAGCACCCAGGCGCGCGGCCAGCAGGATGGCGATCTCGCCCCCATCGCTGTACCCGACGAGGTGCAGCGGCGGCAGATCGAGGTCATTGATGAGAGTTTCCAGATCGTCGGTGTGGCGCTGGAAGAAGAGACAATCACAGGTGAGGGGCAGGTCGCCCGACTTCCCGTGGCCGCGCAGGTCGGGGGCAATCACCCGGTAGTCGGGAGACAGCGCCTCCAGAAGCGGGGAAAAGTGCGATGCTCCGGTCCCTGCCATCCCATGTAAGAAGAGGACCGGGACACCCTGCCCCTTTTCCTCATAGGCGAGTTGCGCCCGGTTGATTTCTGTTCCGACCATGTCCAGACCGCTCCATCGTTGACCCTGCCTTCCCAGCCTAGGGCGCTAGATGTTACGCCAGAAAGCCGAAGCACACAAGAGCCGAAGGTAGCAAAAAGGATGATTTACTCCGGGGGGCGACGATTCCGGCCCTGCGAGAGGAGGTATACCAATACCCCTAACGTCAACAGAAAAATAAGACCCACGACAACAAACAACCCGGCATTGACTTCTAGTGCTGACATGGGGGGCTCCTGCCTGTGTACCGCATGGATCTGCTTGGGAGATGATAGCATCGGCCCACTGGCACTTCCGCGCAGGAGCAAGGAATCATAAAAAATAGTTGAGGAAAGAGGTTAGCGGGCCATCAGATAGACGCCTGCGCTGAGGAGCGCTACGCCCAGCCAGTTCTTCATCGAGAGCGTTTCGCCCAGTACCATGACGCTGAGCAGGGCGATGAAGAGCACACTGAGTTTATCCACGGCGGCGACTTTGGAGGCAAGCCCGAGCTTGAGCGCCCCAAAGTAGGCCAGCCACGAGAAGGCCCCCGACGCCCCCGCCAGGACAATCCATAGCCACTCCCTGGCTCCCATTGGCGAATCGCTGCTGAAGAGCGGGCGCAGCTCCCCGCTGAACCCGGCCACGCCCACGACGATGAGCGCCATGATGACGGAGCGGAGCGCCGTTGCCAGCACTGTGTCTACATGCTCCAGCCCCAGCTTGGCGAAAATTGCCACTCCCGCCGCGCCCACTGCGGAAAGCAACCCCAACCCCACCCACCCGATTTTATCGAACATGACAAAGCCCCTTTCCATTGCTACCCTTTGAGATACTGTGCCAAAACAATCAGGAGGTCGTGAGCCCTTATGTCTCAACAATCCCGCCGCTCGTCTCAGATTCGTCCTGCCACGATCTTGCTGACCCGCCGCCGCCTGCTTGGCTCGCTGCTGGGCAGCTC
>JACCSL010000185.1 GCA_013812995.1 Ardenticatenales bacterium
GGCGAGGATGTTGCTATCATCGAGTGTGAGATGGGGGCGACGGCGCGCTGGGTGGCCGATCACAGCGAGGCCGATGACCTCATTGCGGCCCACGATATTGGTCGGCTGGGGTATGTGACCGGGCGACCTATCCTGGATTTTGCAGGGCTTATCTCACCGGAGGTCATTCCCGTGATTCGCAACGAGCGCGCCCTGCTCGACCTGGCGCAGGCGCGCGGAGCCCGCTACCTTGTCACCTTCGCGGACTGGTATCCCGAGATGGTCCAAGATGAGCGGCTGGTGGCCCTGCACGCCACCGCCTGCCCCATCACGCAGCGGGCCGGGGTCGCCCCCATGACCGTCTACCAGATTGCGCCCCTACGCTGAGACGCCGCTAAAAATGGTTGACGGTGCGGAAAAGCACATGATATACTTACAGACGTAAGGGCGAGAAAGCCCAGTGGCTTTAGCCCTGGGATGAATCGCCCTGCCAAGCCCAAAGCAAAGTAAGAAAGCATTGAAATAGTCGCTGGGCATAGGTACAATGGCGTTCATGAGCGAAGCGTAGGTAAGAGATCCCAAGGCTGTTATGGTCATCCACAAAGCATTCCGCTTCAAACTCAAACCGACGCGGGAGCAGGAGCCGCAGTTCTGGCGCTATGCGGGGGCGTCGCGCTGGGTGTGGAATGAGTTATTGGCCTATCGGCAACAGGTTTATGGCGAAACGGGGCAGGCTCCTTCGCTCAAAGAACAGATGGCCCGTTTGACGGTTCTGAAAGGGGAAGCCGACACCACTTGGTTGCGCGAGATTCATTCGCAGGTGTTGCAAGAGCCGCTCAAACACCTGGCCGATGCCTTTGGTCGTTTCTTCAAAGGCATCAGCGGATTTCCGAACTTCAAGAGCAAGCGACGCACGACCCCCTCGTTTAGCTATCCCCAAAGCGTGCAGGTGCATGAGAATCAAGTGTATCTGCCCAAAATTGGTTGGGTGCGTTTCCGCAAAAGTCGTGAGGTCGTCGGCCTGATTAAACGGGCCACGGTGAGCCACAAAGCGAGCGGCTGGTATGTCTCGATTCTGTGTGAGGTGGAGGTGGCTGACCCTGCCCTCCCCCACATTGCCCATGAAACCACCGTGGGCATTGACTTGGGGCTGATTGACTTTCTGACCCCTTCGGAGGGGGAGCCGATTCCGGCCCCGCGCTTGTTGCGGCGCTTGGAAAAGAAACTCGCCCAAGCCCAACGCGCGCTGGCGCGTTGTCAGCGCGGCTCAACACGCTATCAAAAGCAGGCGCGCAAGGTGGCCCGGCTCCATGAGCGGGTGGCGAATGCGCGGCGCGATTTCCTGCACAAACTGAGTTCGGCGTTGGTGGCCGAGAACCAAGGCATCTTCGCTGAAGACCTCAGTGTGAAGGGACTAGCGCGCACGCGCCTTGCCAAGAGCGTGCATGACGCGGGTTGGGGAGAGTTCCTGCGCCAACTGGAGTACAAGTGCGCGTGGCAGGGCAAGCTGTTCCATCAGGTGGACCGTTTCTTCCCTTCCTCCAAGCTCCACTGGGAACAAGCAGACAGCACCCCTTGCGGGCATCTCAACACCCTTTCGCTTTCGGACCGCGTGTTCGTTTGTCAAGGGTGTGGCGAACTCGTGGGACGGGACCGCAACGCCGCCCGCAACATTAAACGCCAAGGACTCTTTGACGTGCTGGCCGCCGGGCAGACGGACAGCCTAAACGCTCGTGGACTGGAGATAAGACCCGTTTCGGCGGGCGCTCTGGAATGAAGCGAGAATCCCACGGTTTCTAACCGTGGGAGTGTCAATTAGGATAGCAAAGCGCGACACAGACTGAAATCAGGGCTGAGGTGAATTTTGGAACCGATCCGTGTGATGATCGTAGAAGATCACCCTCTTTTCCGCCAGGGATTGCATCGTATCATAGACGCCGCGTCCGATTTGGAACTCATTGCCGAACTCGGGGATGGGGGCGAGGTGATGGAGCAGGTCCGCCGCTCACCACCTGACATTATCCTGATGGATGTCAACCTTCCCACCCAGAATGGTCTCCTCGTTACGCGTGAGGTGGAAGCCGAGTTCCCCAATGTGGGCGTCATCATTCTGACGGCCTACCACGACGAGGAGCAACTCTTCCATGCCATTCGTTCTGGGGCATCGGCCTACTACGCCAAGGATGTAAAGCCCGACCATCTCCTTGCCTGTATCCGGGAGGTGGCGCACGGTCACTACGTCATCAACGGCGAGGTCATGAATGAGGCCCAGATGGCAACCTGGCTGCTCAAGCAGTTCGAGGAAAAAGCACCCGCTGGCGCAGAGCCCAACGAGGAGATGTTTATTCCCCTCTCCCCGCGCGAGATGGAGATTCTCAACTTCATCACGAAGGGCTACTCGAACAAGGAGGTGGCCTATCGCCTGGGAATCAGCCGTCAGACGGTCAAAAACCACATGACCTCTATCCTGCGGAAACTGGATGTCAATGACCGCACGCAGGCCGCTGTGTATGCCCTGCGTCATGGATGGATCCGCCTACAGGACACCAAGTATGACAAATAAAAACACCGATTTTCTCGTCCGCCTGCAAGAGTTTATTGAAGACAGTGAGAGCGAGCACCAGCGTGTCCAGCAGGAACTGCGTGAGATCGACCTGCTGATTCGACAGAGCACCGCCGAGGTCGAGCGGCTCTCCCAGCGCACCAGCCAGATGCGCACCAAGGTGGCCGCGATGGAGACCAACCTGGACGATTACGCGCGCTCGGAGATCAAATCCATCTACAACGCCGACCGCGAGTCCCAGCTGCGCCTCGCGATGATCCGAAACCAGGTCGATCAGCTTCAGAACAAGCAGCGCAACATGGAGAAGTATGTTCAGGAGCTACAGCGCTTCCTCGATCTGACCCAGCACCTTCCCTCCAGGGAGGAACTCGCGACGCAACAAAGTTCTCTGGGCGAGCCACGGAAGAGCGGCGCGGCGGGCGGCTTCTCGATGGCGCGCGTGATTGAGGCCCAGGAGGACGAGCGCTTCAACCTGGCGCGCCTCCTCCACGATGGTCCCGCGCAATCGCTGAGCAACCTCATCCTCAACGCCGAGATCGTGGAGCGCCTCTTCGACTCGGACTCCAGCCGTGCCCGCCAGGAACTCAGCAACCTGAAGAGTTTCTCGAACAGCACCTTCCAGAAGGTGCGTGACTTCATTTTCGAGCTGCGGCCCATGATGCTGGATGATCTGGGGCTTTCCCCCACCCTGCGCCGCTATGTGGCAAGCTTCGAGGAGCGAAACGGGATCAACGTTCACTACCAGCTCATCGGGCAGGAGCAGCGGGTCATTCCCGCCGTCGAGATTACGCTCTTTCGCGCGGTGCAGGAACTGCTCTCCAACGCGGTGCGCCATGCCCATGCGACGCACCTTCAGGTCGGCCTGGATATGCAGAGTGAAAAGACCATCCTCGTGGTGGAGGACAACGGGAGTGGCTTTGATGTCAACGCGGCGCTTGCCAATCGCAACCGCGAGAAGCAGAGCGTTGGCCTGGCCGCCCTCCGCGAGCGCGTGGAAACCCTGGGCGGCGACATCAGCTTCGACAGCGCCGTGGGCCGGGGAACCCGCGTCGCGATCTCCATCCCTATCGAGGCAGCCCCGACCCCGCAGGCCGCCGCCTAGAAGAGCGCCTAGTGCTACAACGAGAGATCAGATCCTTTGAGGTAG
>JACCSL010000190.1 GCA_013812995.1 Ardenticatenales bacterium
GGCAGGGCGCGTGCGGCTCGATCAGGGACGGAGCGCAACGTCGCTGGTGGGGGAGCTGTATGTCGGCCACCGAGGCGACATCCTCTATCCACTGGTGGTCGAGGAGGCTCAGGTCGGCACGCTCGCCATCGACCAACGGGCGGGGCTTCGTCCGCTCAGCCTCTCCACGCGCCTGCTGCTGTCGATTGCTTTTCTCTCGTTCTTTCCGGGAATTCTCACGCTGATTATTGCGCTCCTGCTCGCCCAGCGGGTTGTGGTCCCCCTGGCCGAGGTGATTACTGCCGCCCGCGCGGTGGCAGCGGGCGATCTCGCCGCGCGGGTCGAGGCCAGAGGCCCGGACGATTTGCGCGACCTCATTGAGATTTTCAATCATATGGCGAGTACCCTGGAGCAAGATGCGCAGGATCGCCGGGCGATGCTGGCCGACATTGCACATGAGCTTCGCACCCCGCTAACTATCATTCGCGGGCGGCTGGAGGGCATCATCGATGGGGTATACGCAGCAGATGAGGAGCATGTGGTGCCCGTGCTGGAGGAGGTTTACCTGTTGGAGCGCCTGGTGGAAGATCTGCGTCTCCTCACCCTGGCCGAGACGCACCAGCTTCCGCTCACCCTGATGCCGGTGGAGCTGGCGGACCTGGCCGCGCGTGCGGTACGGCTCCTGGAGGCAGAAGCCCTGGAAAAAGGAATCGCGATCTCGGTCGAGGTTCCGGCGCAGGTGCCGCTGGTCGAAGCCGACCCACAACGCCTCGGCCAGGTTATCAGCAATCTGCTGAGTAATGCGCTGCGTTACACCCCGGTAGGCAGCCAAGTGGTACTCTCGATCCGGGGTAAGCTGAACGGAGTGGAGCTAGCAGTGAGCGACAACGGCCCTGGGGTTCCGGAGGCGGACCTGGCGCGCATTTTCGATCGCTTCTGGCGGCAGGAGCGAGCGCGCACTCGTGCGGCTGGTGGCGCTGGGTTGGGGTTAGCGATTGCGCGTCATCTGGTGTATGTAGAGGGCGGTACCATTCTTGCCGAGAATATGGTGTGAGGAGGCTTGAGAGTTAGTTTTTGGCTACCCATCGCGTCTGCCGTCGGTCAGGCTCCGTAGTCCTGCTCCGATGGCTGAAGGAAAAAGAGCGGCCCGTCTCCGATGGAAGACGGGCCGCTCTGGTGTTACGAAAGGTGCTTACGGCAGGGTCACAAACTGACCCAGGAAGGCGCGGGAGGCAGGAATGTCCAACCGCTGGGTCGTATTCGTGGACTTGCAGTTCATGTCGCCCGTGATCGTGGTACCCGCGATGATCGTGGTCTCGCTCGTACCCGCGCCCAGGAAGTTGGGGCCGCCGGAGTCACCGTAGCAGGTGCCGCCATTGCCCGTCGCCGGGTTCTGGGAGAGGCGCAGGTAGCCGGGGCCAAGCGCATTGAAGCTGGAAACGGCATACTCGCGAAACTCAGTGTAGCCGATGTAGGGGCCGCCGGGCTGGTTTACGGCTTCCTGGCCGCCATAGCCCACCGCCGTGAACTTCTGGTTCTTGGATACATTGTTAAGCTGGCCCAGGGAAGGCAGGCGCGCCGGGGTGATGCCGCTGATGGGCTTGTCGAAGACTACCACCGCGAGATCCTGCGGGTCGTCCTGCGCCTGGTTGTAGGCGGGGCTCCCATAGAAGGTACCCGTGTAGAGCCTGGACTTCATCGTGAATTCGCTGTCGAAGGTTACCTGGACCGTTGAGGTGCCGATGTCACAGTGCGCGGCGGTCAGGAAGACCGTCGGCGAGATCAACGTCCCGGTGCAATAGGTGTAGGTCTGCCCGTCAAAGGTGCCGACCAGGCCACCAACGTAGGGGTGCTTGTTTCCATCCAGCTGACCATAGGTGATGGCCCAGGCGGGGTTGGTGAGTAGGAGCAGGGCAATGACTGCCACAAAGATGACCGATTTACGCATGACGTCTCCTTGAATGAAATAATAAGTCCAGAGAATACCGAGTTGTATCATACGGGGAGGGAGAAGCAATTACAATGTGCTTTACCCACAATAAAAGGGACTTTCTTTTGCAAAAATAGGGGACGGAGGTCCCAGCACGTCAGGGCCGAAGGACAATCTGGCCCGGGGCGGCAAGTGCGTCGGAGAGTTCCATGTGCTGAACGATGTTCGTGGAGAGATAGACGCGCGGAGCGGTGAACGTGCTGCTCGGCGCAGGGTAGCTCGGGCTCGCACTCACGATGTGGGGCTCGGTGCCTTCCGCCTGGGCGGAGTCCCGCAGGAAAAAACCAATCGCTGCCATAAAAATAATTGAGTTCCGCATGACCTCTCCTTGATCGACATATCAACTCATGGACTATTGAGGATGTATGATAGGGAGAGGCTAGGGCAATTACAATGTGGTTTATCAACAGTAAATCAATGCTTCTGTTGAGAATCAGTTGTTCGACCACATTAGTGACAAATCGACAGGAGGAGGATAAACTGAAAAAAAGCAGATAGGAGCAACTGTTGTGGAAGAGATAGAACGCCCCGTGAGTCGGCAAATGTATAGTGAGGAAGAGGCGCGCCAGATTTTGGACCGCGCGATGGGGTTGCAGGTGCAGGGCCGCGAGTTTTCGCGGGAGCATCTGGAGCAGATGGCCCGCGATCTGGGCATCTCCACTGACCAGCTCCAGAACGCGGAACAAAACTGGTTGGCGGAGCGCGAGACGAGTACGGACCGACAGGCGTTCATCGCCCAGCGCCGCCGGGAATTCAGAACCCATCTCGTGACCTATGTTATCGTCAACGTCTTCCTGTTTGTTCTGAACATAGTGACTTTCACAATTAGTCGTGCCCCTGTGCCCTGGTTTCTCTTCCCGTTGTTGGGCTGGGGCGTCGCCATTGCCCTCCAGGCGTGGAATGTCTATCAGACGGAGGGTGATGATTTCGATAGAGACTTTATGCGGTGGCAGCAAAAAAAGAAGCTCCGCCAACAGCACTATCGTGAGTTGTCCCCCTGAGCAACAGAGAGC
>JACCSL010000202.1 GCA_013812995.1 Ardenticatenales bacterium
GTCAGCACGGTCTTCGGGCGGATGGAGATACCGCGCTACCTGAGCGGAATCGTGGCGGGAAGCGCGACGGAGAGCAACATCATTGGCTATGTGGCCGCCTTTGACATTCCTGAGGTGGTGCGCGGCATCAACGCCTTCACTCTGGGCGTGCGCTCCGTCAATCCCGAGGCCGAGGTGCACGTCACCTACACCAATACTTGGTTCGATCCGCCCAGGGAGCGCACGATAGCGCAGGCCCTGCTCGACCAGGGCGCGGATGTGATCGCCCAGCATCAGGACAGCACGGAGCCGCAGAAGGCCGCGCGGGACACGGATACCCTCTCCATTGGCTACCATTCAGATATGAGTCGATTCGTGGGCGAGTCGGTTCTAACCAGCCCCGTATGGACCTGGGAAGAAAAATATACGGAGATCGTGCAGCAGGTGCTGGATGGCAGCTACCAGAGCGAGTCCTACTACGGGGTCGAGGTGGTCAAGCTCGCGCCCTTTAGCTCTCTGGTCGAGTCGGAAAGCAGCATTTTGGTGGAGGCGCAGGACGCGGCGATTCGGGCGGGCACGGCTGACGTCTTCTGCGGCCCCATTCTTTCTAACACCGGGGTTCTTGTCGTGGCGGAGGGGAAGTGTCTGACCGATGCCGAGCTCCTGTCGATGGATTGGTATGTAGAGGGCGTCGTGGGCGACGCCCCCGCTCAAGCCAAAGAGGGACTGGGTGAGAGCAGCAATAAGATCCCAGCCTGGAAGATAAGCGAGTAATCATTGGAACACCAACTGCGGCGCGAGACGCCACTTGTCGAGATGCAGGGCGTCAGCAAGCGCTTTCCTGGCGTGCTCGCCAACCAGAACGTCGATCTCGTTCTCTTTCCGGGCGAGATTCATGCCCTGCTGGGGGAAAACGGCGCGGGCAAGTCCACGCTCATGAACATCCTCGCGGGACTCTACCATCCCGACGAGGGAACCATCCGCTGGCGGGGCAAGGGGGTGGAGCTTGATTCTCCCCGCGCGGCCTTCGAGGTGGGCATCGGCATGGTTCACCAGCACTTTATGCTCGTCCAGCCCCTGACTGTGGCTGAGAACGTGACGCTGGGCCTCAACGATGGTCGCATGATCCTCGACCTGGAGGCGGTGGCCGAGCGGATTCAGCTCCTGGGACGGCGGTACAAGCTGCGCGTGGACCCCAACCGCCCGGTCTGGCAGCTCTCTGTGGGGGAGCAGCAGCGCGTTGAGATTCTGAAGTTGCTCTATCGAGATGTGGAACTGCTCATCCTGGACGAGCCCACCGCCGTGCTGACGCCGCAGGAGGCGGAGGAGCTGGGCGAGACGCTGCGCCAGATGACAGCGGAGGGTAAGGCGGTGGTCCTCATCACCCATAAGCTGGACGAGGTGATGCGCTTCTCCGACCGGGTGACCGTGCTGCGCGATGGCAGGGTTGCCTCTGTGGTCGAGACGAGTCAAACCACCAAGGCCGAGCTCGCGCACGAGATGGTGGGGCGCGAGGTTCTCTTCCGGCTGGAGAGAGAGGAGGTCCAGACAGGCTCGCTGATTCTCTCCCTGCGCAATGTCCACGCCCTGAACAAGAAGGGGCTGCCCGCCCTCCAGGGCGTGAGCCTGGACATCCGGCGAGGCGAGATTCTGGGCATCGCGGGGGTGGCGGGCAACGGGCAGCAGTCGCTGGCCGAGGTCATCACCGGGCTACGCACCGTGAGCGAGGGACAGATCTGGGTAGGGGCGACGGAGGTCACGAATCAGCCCCCACTCACCGCCATCGAGGCGGGCGTGAGCTACATCCCTGCGGACCGCATGGGCACGGGGGCGGTGGGAACGCTCTCGGTGGCGGACAACCTGATGATGAAGAGCTACCGTCGGCCGCCGCTCTCCAACGGGCAACTGCTTTCCTTCGATGCTATCCGCGGCTATGCACGCTACCTGATGGAAAGTTTCCGCATTGCCGCGCCCTCCCCGGAGACACCCGTGCGCCTGCTGAGCGGGGGAAATTTACAGAAGGTCATCCTGGCCAGAGAGCTCGATGCGGAACATAGCCTGCTCATCGCGGCCTACCCCTCGCGCGGCCTCGACGTGGGAGCCACGGAGATGGTGCGTCGCCACCTTCTGGCGCAGCGGCGCGCGGGCAAGGCGATCCTGCTCATCTCCGAGGAACTCGACGAGCTCCTGACGCTCTCGGACCGCATCGCGGTGCTCTACGAGGGGCGCATCATGGGCATCTTCCCCGCCGCCGAGGCCAACATAGAGACGCTGGGCCTCATGATGGCGGGCGAAGCGATAGGAAACCAGATTGATTCTCTGGTAAAATCCAACCAACAAAACTAAAAACGAATTAAGAGGTAAAGGATGAAGCCATGCAAGCACATCGCCTGGAAACAAAGCTTACTGAGGATGGAACAATTACACTAAGCAACCTTCCCTTTCAAGCCGGGGAATCTGTCGAGATTATCATCCTATCCTCGCCAGCAACACTTGTCCAGCAGAATCGCTATCCTTTACGGGGAAAGGCCATTCGCTACGATAACCCGACAGTCCCTATTGCTCAGGATGATTGGGAAGCAAACGAATGATTTTGCTTGATACTCATATCTGGGTGTGGTGGGTGCATGGGGACCCCCAATTACCAGAAGCTTATCAGGCTTATATTCAGTTGCATGAATCCCAAGGATTGGGCATCAGCATCATTTCCTGCTGGGAGGTCGCCAAATTGGTGGAATACAACCGTCTCCAGTTGTCCTACCCGGTTGAGGAGTGGCTGACCCAAGCACTTGCGTACCCCGGAATGCGTCTCCTCGACCTTACCCCTCGAATTGTTGTGGAATCCACGCAACTTCCAGGCACCTTTCACCGTGACCCCGCTGATCAATTGCTCGTTGCGACAGCTCGTGTCTATCATTGCCCTGTCGTAACCATCGATAGCAAAATTCTTGGCTATACGGATGTCGAGACACAACCCTAGCTTATGCTTTTGCCCAGCAGGAGGAAGATAAGGAACCCGTGCGTCTGATTCTGGAAAAACGACTCGATATCGACCCCCGCCGCACCCTGGCAATCCGCGCGCTGGCGCTGGTGCTGGCGCTGGTGGCCGGGGCAATTCTACTGCTGAGTGTGGGGGTGAATCCCTTTGCGACCTATTGGGCCATGCTGGTAGGGGCGCTTGGCGACAAATCCGCGCTGGGCCAAACACTGCTAAAAGCCATCCCGCTGATGCTCACAGGGCTGGCCGTGTCGGTGGCTTTCCGGATGCGCTTTTGGAACATCGGGGCCGAGGGGCAATTTGCGATGGGGGTTTTTGCAACATCGCTGGTGGCCCTCTTTGGTCCCCCCGCGCTTCCCTGGCTGCCACAGGCCCTCTGGCTCCCACTGATGATGATGGCGAGCATCGTGGCGGGGGCGCTCTGGGGATTGATTCCCGCCGCCCTGAAAGCCTACCGCGATGTCAACGAGATTATCATCACGCTGATGCTCAACTATATCGCGATTGGCTGGCTTGAGTACCTCTTCTATGGACCCTGGAAAAACCCGGAAGGCTTCGGCTTTCCCGGGAGTGCTCCCTTTCCGCCCTACACTTGGCTGCCCATGGTAGCGCCCGACCAACTGCCCCGCGTTCACTGGGGGCTGATCTTCGCGCTGTTGGCGACGCTGATTCTCTGGTTCGTGATGTCGCGCACTCGCTGGGGCTACGAGATTCGGCTCCTGGGTGAAAACCCCAATGCGGCGCGCTACGCTGGAATCTCCATTGTGCGCAACACCCTGCTCATCATGGTCGTGAGCGGCGGGCTGGCCGGGCTGGCCGGCATGGTAGAGATCGCGGGGATCGCGCACCGCCTGCAACAGGGCATCATGCTGGGCTATGGCTTCACGGGCATCATCGTGGCCTGGCTGGCGCGGCTGAATCCCTGGGGTGTCATAGGGGTCGCCTTTGCACTGGCGGTGCTGCTTGTGGGCGGGAATCAGATCCAGATATCAATGGGGCTCCCGGCAGCGGTAGCACTGGTGCTCCAGGGGCTTCTCTTCTTCTTCGTACTCGGGGGCGATGTGTTTACCCAGTACCGGCTGCGCGTGGTGGAGGAAGGGAAGGAGTTGGCGTAGGCAACCCGAGCGTGTCAGGGCGTTGGCCTGAATTCATAGATAGTCCAGTTGCCAATCTCCTGCCTTGCGTGCAAGAACCCCGTCAGGCGTGCCTGGGCTTTCAACTCTGGATGATAGAGGACAACGTAGCGAATTTTCTGCGAAAGCAGGCTCTCATAGACGTCTGTCGGCTCCTGGGAGTCAAGCAAGGACGAATTGACCGTGTACACATCGGGGACGCGGTCAAAGTGCATCGCATCGTAATGACCGGCAATGAGCTGCACGGCCAGAAAGTCCCACCGTTTCCATTCCAGCAGGTAGTTGGCCTCCCCTGAGTCCTCCTGACTTAAAACCTCATTGAGGTAGTACCCTGTCTCAATCGCATCCTGTGGCATTCCCACCGGGAAAGCCGCCAGATGTCCTACCCCCCACCTCACGATGCTTACAAACAAAGCCGTTGCCAGCAGGGCGGGTGCATAG
>JACCSL010000215.1 GCA_013812995.1 Ardenticatenales bacterium
GGTAAGGGTCCAGGGCTCCCACCTTGGGCTGGCGATCAAACCAGGGAAAGGGCAGCGTCTCGACCTCGTCGAGGTCCGGGTTGTTGGTGAGCACGCCCGTTGCCCAGGGACCCACCAGTGCAGTGAGCCGGGCGTCGGGGCGGCCCTGGCGCAGTGCGTGGAGTGCGGGCGTCAGAAAGAGCACATCCCCCAGATGGTCCGGGCGAATCAGCAGGATGCGCTTGGGCTCGGAAGATAGCTCCGCCCTGTGACGTTGCAGCAGAGAGACCACGCCTCGAATGAGCAGGGAGCGAGCCGTGTGACGTACCATCTAACGCAGCGCCTCTTCTAACTGGGGGACGAGCACGCGCCAGTCGAAGTGCGCCTGCACATGCGACCGCCCGACATTTCCCATCTCTAGGGCATGGCTGGGGTCGCGGAGAAGCTCTGTGATGGCAGCAGCGAAGCTCTCGGGGCTATCGGCCAGGCGAAGATGCACCCCGTCGCGCAGTGCGAGCCCCGCGCAGCCCAGCGTCGTTCCAACCAGGGGTCGCGCCATGCTGAGCGCCTGGAGCACCTTGAGGCGGGTGCCACTGCCCATCCGCAGCGGAACCACGACCACATCGGCGGCGGCGAGGTAGGGTTCCACGGCATCGACCCAGCCGGTCAGCACCACCTGCGGGTCGTCACGCAGTCGCTCCAGTGCCGGGTGCAGAGATTGGCCCACCACCCAGAGCGTCGCGGGCGGACCATCTAGTTTGAGACGGGGCAAAATCTCATCTACGAACCAGAGCACCCCATCGACGTTGGGACGAAAATCCATCTTGCCAGTGAAGAGCAGCGTCGGGCCGGGCCGCGCCTGCATCGCCGCCGCCGTCGGGGCCGCGGTCGGCGTGAGCGCCTCCGTGTTGATGCCATTGGGAATCACCAGGGGCCTCACACCGCTGAGGCCACGCAAAAACGCGGCATCACTCTCGCTCACCGCCACGACCTGGCCGAAGCGGGGCAGAATTTTTGCCTCGTAGCGTTGCAGCTTCATGGTTTGCAACGCACTGTAGAGCGCGGCGTGCCAGCGGCGCGGCTGGCGCGCATCGGCCAGCAGGGCGGAGCGCTGGAGGTCGCTCTCGGCATTGTGCGCGTCGTAGACCCACTTTGGTAGCCCTCTCCCCCGGCTTTCAGCCGCCCCCTCTGGAACGGAACCCGCTGCGCGTCCCGATTTCAGGAGAGCGGGAAGATAGGGCAGGGCATAGGGCACCAACTCCAGCCCCTCGACCTGCACCACGTCAAAACGATGCTGCTCCAGAAGCCGCGCCAGCGCAACGGCAAAGTCTGGCGAGGCGAGACGGCGCGCGATGTCGGGCTCGGTGGAGGTCAGCAGCTCCCGGAGCCGCGTGGCGGTGGTACGAGTGGGGCTCGGAAGGAGAGTCAGCGAGGCGAGGCCGGGCGGCGTCACCTCCCCGCTCTCCCCAAAAGAGAGAAGATGCACCTCGTGGCGGGTCGCCAACTCCGACATAATACCCCAGTTGCGGATGGCGGCTCCCTGACGCGGTGGGTAGGGAAGCTGAGGGGTGAGGAAGAGAAAGTTCATCCCAGGCGCAGCCCTACCTCGGGCGGAAGCGATGGTAGAGGTCAAGGTGCTGGCGTGCGGCTTTCTCCCAGGAGAATTGCGCGGCGCGGCGAAGTCCTTTGTCCCGCAGCACCAGCCGCAGCGCGCTATCGTTGAGCAGACGATACATCGCGGTGGTCCACTCCTCTACTTCGTCCGGCGAAACGAGCAGCCCCGCATCGCTCACGACCTCGGGCAGCGAGGAGACATTGCTCACGATGGTGGGCGTGCCGCAGGCCATCGCCTCCAAGGGGGTCAGCCCGAAGCCCTCGTAGAAGCTGGGGTGAACGTGCATCAGCGCCCCATTGAAGAGCATGGGCAAATCCTCCAGTGGGGCACGCCCTAGAAAGCGGACACACGTCTGGAGGTTGAGTTCCTCATAAAGTTTGAGATCATTCTCGAAGAGCCAGCCCTTTTCGCCGACTACGACCAGAAGCACGCCATCGGCCGCCGGGTAGCTGTCCTTGAGCGCCTTGAAGGCGCGCAGCAGCGTGCCGAGGTTCTTACGGGGCTCGATGGTGCTCAGGAAGAGAATGTAGGGCGAGTCGCCGAGGCCATGTCTCGCGCGGACCTCGCGCAGCCGCTCCAGGTCGCGGATGGGACGAAAAATGGGGTCCGCCGCCTCGTGAATAACCGTGATCTTGCGCTCCTCCGCACCCAGCATACTCACCAGGTCTGCCTTCGTGCTCTCCGAGACCGCAACGATATGGTCCGTGCGCCGCACCGCCTGATCGATCTGCCCATAATGATGGGCACTATCACTGGTCACGAAGTGCGGAAATTTTAAAAACGCCAGGTCATGAACCGTGATAATCGAGGTGTAGTTGCGGCGAAAAGGGGGAATAAAATCCGGCGAGTGGAGCAGATCGAGTTTGAGGGGCAGCGTCTCTAATGGCAAAAGCCACTGCTCGAAGCGATGATGGCTCGGTGTTAGCAGCGTCTTGCGTCGAAAATTGGGTTGATGGACGAGGGTTTCTTTGTCCTTCCGACTGTGGAGGATAACAAACTCATCCTCCTTTTCCAGATGGGCTAGTTGCTCAATCAGGCGCTCCGTATATTTGCCGATTCCAGCCCGGCGATAGCCTAAGATTCGAGCATCGATTCCAATACGCATCGGCGTAGCGTGGGTCCCTTCCCAGGTAGTGATTGAGCATTCGGCCACGCTGCCTTGCTCTCCGAGGCGCGATTATAGAACCGCTTCATGCCATTGTCTAATGGAGAAGGGGCCAGACGACCCCTGCCCCTTTTTTAATCCTGCCGCTGGAGCTGGGTTTGAAGTTGCTGGAGAGGGCCGTGGGTGGGGCGAAGACTCAACCCCTCCTCGGTCAGGCGGTAGGCCTCCTCGCGGCGGTTCAGCTCCAGATAGGTGCGCGCCAGATGCCAGAGGACATTGGCCTGTAGATCATCGCGCCCACGTGGCACCAGGCTCTGCGCACGGCGCAGCGGAGCGAGGGCTTTCTCCGGCTGGCTGCGCATCCCATAGAGGGAGCCGAGCGTCCAGGGCGGCATGTAGTGGTCGGGGAAGCGGCGCATGGTTTCTTCCAGGTAACTCAGAGAGGCGTCGTCCTGACCCGCGTTCTGGAGGTAGCGTGCGTAGAGACAATGCGCCCGCACATCGCGAGGCAACATCTCGGTAAGTTGCTTCTGCAAGGCCAGCGACTCCTCGTAGCGCCCCAGTTCGGCGCAGCGCTCCGCCGCCCGCTGGATGAGCGTGGGGCTGGTGGGCGACCGCTCCAATTCCTCCTGAATGATCTGGAGCCGCTCATCCTCGCCCTCGCGCTCGGGAAGGGTGGGAAGGGCTGAGTTGAACAGCGCCTGCTGCACCTCGGGCAGGTCGCGCCGCAGAACGAGGGTGCGAATATCGGAGACCTCGCCCGTTGCCAGGTCGATGCGCGTGTGGACGCCCCGCTCGAAGTAGGCCCGGTCCACTGCCACGTTGCAGAGCGCCTTGAGCTGGGAGCGGCTGAGAGGCAGCTCGTTCAACTCGTAGACGCGCCCGATGAGGAAGTTAAACGAGGTAAACTCGTGCGCGCGCTGCACACGGTCCACTGCGCGCAGGAACATCGCCATCGTCGCCTCGTCAAAGGTGGCGGTGCGACCTGCCATTTCCTCCTCGTCTCGCAGCCCGACCCGCTCCGCAGCCTCCGGCAGGTAGGCCCAATCGACGAGATTCTGTGTCACGACGCGGATCACCCCGTGGCGCTCCAGCTCTTTCATGAAAAGCTTGAACTTGAGAAACCCATAGCTGCGTTCGTCAAAGCCATTGAGCCGCTTGATGAGCTCGTGCTTGATGTAGGCCAGCAGCGCCCGTCCCTCGCGCTGGGAGCCGCGCACGATGTCGATGACGGCACGCGCGGCGCGCTCCATCTCCGGATTGTTGATGGACTTGATGGAGGCAGAGGTGGGTCCGTTGCCATTACCCTGAAGCTGCCGCACATTCCAGCGTTGGTGGGGCGAATAGAGCGGCTCGACATCCTGATCGTAGAAGAGCAGTTCGTCCACACCCCCGCTGATGAGCTGCATGCTCGTCGTCCAGGAGACGCCAATAATCACCACACGCTTGCCGTAGGGACGTAAGATGTTCACCACATGGAGGAAATCGGCATCGCCGGAGCAGAGCACGAAGGTTTTGATGGTTGGGTAGTTGTGGCAGACCTCAATGCAGTCGGTTGCCAGCTTCACATCGACGGAGTTCTTGCGCCGCTCGCCCTTGCCCCGCGTGGGCACATAAACCGGCTCGATGCCCGCATCGTAGAGCGCGGCGGGCTCCTCCAGATGCCACTCCTCCTGCCAGTCGGCGTAGGCGCGGGCAATGACGATGCGGCCATAGCCCTTGGCGGTTTCATAGAGCGAAGACACATTGGGCTGGAAGCCCGCGTTGACCAGGCTGAATTTGATATTCTCCCAGTCAACAAACAGCGCGACGTCCCTCTCGTCAGGAGAGGCGGATTGGGGATAAAGCATGTAGGGGTCTCTTCAATCAAAAATCCCAACCGCTCCGCGTCTTTGACAGGGCAGTTGGGGAAATCCGGGTGACAAGTGCGGACTATTATGCCAAGAATGGGGGTGTAGAAGCAAACCCCAGCCCAGGAGATTCGTCCCTCTACGGGAGTGGCTGATGGAGCACCGGTAAATAGAGGTGTCTCGTAGGGGAACCCTGATCTACCCGGTAACGGGCGAGGGCAAAGTCCCCATCAGCGCGTCCCGCGACCACTATACGACCATCTGGCTGAATCGCAACCGCCTGGGCGCTATCGTCGAGGGGAGTAAAGTAAGGAGCCGCAACCCCTGCGGTACCAAAGCTCTGATCCAGGAATCCCGACTCTGTGTAGCGCGCAACGATGAAATCTCCATGTTGGCCCGATAATGGATAGCCTGTCCATACATTGCTTGGCCCCACAGCCACGATCTTTCCATCCGCCTGGAGTGCAATATCGGAGATGCCCCAGAGCATCGGCTCTGTGTAGCGCTCTGCCCAGAGCCCGGTCCCAAAGCCATCAAATTCCCCATCCGGCATCAGTCGCCCCAGCAACACACCAAGCGACACATCGCCCGCTCTGCCAGCATTATAATAGCTTCCCCCAGCGATGAGGATACGATTCGAATTGTCGAGCGCGAGGTCGCTGAGATAATCATGTTCATCCCGATCTGCTACCACTATGCCGTCAATGTCAAAACTGGTATCCAATTCTCCGCTCGGCATATAACGAGCCACCGCGATGTCAGAGTAGCCTTCTTGAAAGTTCTCGGTGTTCCCCCCCACGACAATCTTCCCATCCGGTTGTATCAGGAGGGCATTAATGGCGCTTGCATCCTCGTCATTTCCGATGGTTGTGGTAACCATTCCATTGACCCCAAAGGTCACATCCGGCTGACCCATCGTGTCATACCGACTCACAGTAAAAACCGACTGGTACCCTAGCTCCATCCCTCCAGCCGCAACAATGGAACCATCCGACTGAACCGCCGCTGTTCTCCAGGATGTGCCCTCATTGTTTTTTACCAGTCCCGCAACACCGAAACTCTCGTCTAGGGAGCCATCCGGGGCGTAGCGCAGCAGAATGCCACGCCAGTCGGTGCCTTCATCGCGGGTACCCGCCACCACAATATGACCATCCGGCTGGAGGACCACCGCGCTGGCACAGCCAAGCAGCGCATTTGGAGAGGGAAATAGAACTTTTCCTCCCTCTCCAAAAGTGCTATCCAAGTTACCATCGGAGATATAGCGCGCCAACGTTATGTAATATTCATCCTGGACTTGATAGCACCCCACCACCAGGATTTTCCCATCGGGCTGCAAGGCAAGGGCCGAGAAAAGGACATATTGATCAAACTCGGTAATGACCTTGCCATTCGTCCCGAAGGAGGGGTCGAGGTCGCCGGGCGCGGCAAGGACAAAGCCACCCACCACAAACAGCACTCCCACCACGAGCAACACCGCCAATCGAAGCGGGTCTACCTGATACCTGCGCCGAGCCATTATCCACCTCCTCCAAAATCACTGCTTCCTGAGTATTGTAACGAGCCACCCATCCAAAAGTGACGCCGCCGCAAAATTCCCTTTGGAAATGAGACGGGTGCGACAGGATTAGTCGCACCCTTGCGATATGATGGTGTCATTAAAGCAACTGGAGGTGGTTATGGATTGGGTAGCGTTGGCGTTAAAGGATCCGGAATGCGCACGGCAGGCTGCTCGAGATGACCATCACGAACTGATGATCGAGGCCAAGGCCCGCTGCGACGCCAACTTCTTTGGGGCTCGCATCGAACTGACCCGCGCCGTGCGTGGCTATCTCTGCTACCTGGCAACCTCCATTGCCAAGGGCTGGCTGGCCCGCCTCGACACGGAGGAAAACATCCGTGAGTGGATCAGCCTCTACGGTTTCGAGAGCCCCATCGACCCCTTCCTGGGTGTAGAAGTTTCCTTTGCCCCGCTCCCCGCCCCCGCGCCGCAGCCCGCCTACCACCAACCCACCTGGGGCCGCGAGGACGCGGAGCGCACGACCCGCCGCACCGCGCCCTGGTCCTCGCCCGCCTACGCCTTCCAGAGTACACTCCAGAGCAGCAGCGAGGAGCGCCAGCCCTGGGTTTTGCGCCGCTGAACGAAGAGAAACAAAACGTAATGCGTAAAACGTAACTGCTTCTGACGGAATTTGTGGTGAGTCCAAAGGCGCTGAGCAATGGCCCTCTCCCCCGGCCTGCGGCCGCCCCCTCTCCCGACGTCAGGAGAGGGGGAAGACC
>JACCSL010000217.1 GCA_013812995.1 Ardenticatenales bacterium
GAGCGGGATTGGGGCGTGCAGCTCGCCATGCGCATCGGTATCAACACGGGGCTTGTACTAGTGGGCTACCTCGGCCACGATTTCACGGTCGTCGGGGATGCTGTCAACCTTGCCAGACGCCTGGAAAGTGCCGCGCCGGCGGGCGGCGTCCTGATCTCGCACGATACCTATCGCCATGTGCGCGGGCTATTTGGGGTGCTGCCCCAAGAGTTACTCATGGTCAAGGGCAAGGTTGAGCCGGTCCAGGTCTATGTGGTGAAGGATGTCAAGCCACGCTCATTTTACCTTGGTACTCGTGGGGTCGAGGGTATCGAGACGCGCATGATCGGGCGAGATGCCGAACTATTGCAACTGCAACAGGCGTTCCAGGCTGTCATAGAAGCGCAGGAATTGCAGACCATTACCATCATTGGGGAGGCAGGGGTTGGCAAGTCGCGCCTGCTCTATGAGTATCGAAGCTGGGTGAATCTGCTCCCTGAAAAAATATGGCTCTTTCAGGGCCGCGCCACCCAGGAGATGGAACAGCTCCCCTACTCCCTGCTGCGCGATATGTTTGCCTTTCGCTTCGAAATCCGAGAGAGTGACGCTCCCCTCGTAGCCCGCGAGAAACTGGAGCAAGGGATTCTGGGCTTCATGGAGGACGATCCCGACGCCAGGATGAAGGCTCATTTTATCGGTCATCTGGTCGGGCTAGATTTTTCCACCAGCCCCTATCTTCAGGGCATTCTGGAGGATGCCCAGCAGATTCGTGATCGTGCACTCCGCTACCTGACCCATTTTTTCACCTCTGTGATGCAAAACGGGCCGGCTCAATTACTTCTGGAGGATATTCATTGGGCGGACGATGACTCTCTGGATGCCTTCTGCTACCTTATGGAAGATAGATACACTCTACCTCTGTTGATTCTCTATCTCGCCCGCCCGACCCTTCTGGAACGCCGCCCGACCTGGGGTGAGGGTCAACGCTATACAGGACATCAGCGTATCCTCTTGACGCCGCTCTCCACCCACGATATCCGCCGCCTGGTCACAGAACTTCTACAAAAGATGCCGGAGATCCCAGGACCCTTGCTGGAGTTGGTCATGGCAGGGTCGGAAGGAAATCCTTACTACGTCGAAGAGTTGATCAAGATGCTGATTGAGGAGGGAGTTATCCTCGTGGGGCCGGAGCTCTGGCGGGTCGAGCCGATGCGACTGACCACAGTTCATATTCCTCCCACCCTGATCGGCGTGCTCCAGGCACGGTTAGACAGCTTGTCCGCCGTAGAGCGGGCTATTTTGCAGAAAGCCTCCATCATCGGGCGGGTTTTCTGGGGAGAGGCCGTGACGAGGCTGCAAGATACAACTCCCCCGCCAGACGCACAAGGCCGAGCGCGTACGGTAGAGAATGCATCCCGGGTTGATGTTCAGAGCGCTTTGGAAGCGCTCCGTGGCCGTGAGTTGGTCTTTCGCCGAGACATCTCTGCGTTTGAGATGACCGACGAGTACATGTTCAAACATGCGCTGTTTCAGGAGGTCACCTATGAGACAATCCTGAAATGGCAGCGGGCTCACTACCATGCCCAGGCGGCAGGGTGGCTGATTGAGAAAAGCGGGGGGCGCGCGGAGGAATATGCGGGGCTGATTGCGGGACATTATGAACGGGCAGGGTTGTCCAGAGCGGCCACAGAATGGTATGGACGAGCCGCCACGCAGGCACATACCAGCTACGCTCCCAAAACGGCCATTACCTATTATAAAAAAGCCCTTTCCTTTATACCCCCCCCTGGCCGAGGGCACAGATATCGCAATGCAGCGCCGTCAAATGCGATTGCTGGAGGGATATGGGGAAGTTTTATTATTACAGACCCATTACGACGAGGCTGTAGAGGTATACCGCGCCATGTGTGCTGTGGCTGATGGTTTGAACGACACGCTAGCCAAGGCCCGAAGCTGGAATCATCTCTCGCAGATTTATGAGATTTTGGGGCCGCTTGGACAGTTTTTGGAATGCACCGAGCGCGCCTCAGAGCTATTGCTTGGCGAGAACAAAGAGAGCTCGAAGCTTTCGCCTCCTTATCAGCTTGAGTTGGCCATCACCCTCTACCGGAAAGGGTGGGCGCTCTACCGCCTGGGCCAACCAGAGGCCGCGATGGAGATGGCCCAGCAGGTGATGCGCCTGTGTGCGGGGCTGGGTATCAGCGGGTTGCGAGGGATGGCCCAGGGCAAGCGATTGATGGGCGTGGTTCACATGATGGTTGGGCAGTACGACAACGCCGAAGGCCACATGAAAGAGGCGCTTGCCGCCTTCCAGGAGCTAGGTGACCGCCGCTGGATCGCCAGATTATGGAATGCCTTAGGAGAAAATGCGCGCTTAGGGGGAGACTATAAAGCGGCAGTCCATGCGTATCAGGCCGCCTTGACGATTGCGCTGGAGACAGGGAACCGGGATTCAGAGATTATGTACCGCAGCAATCTGGGCGGAGCCTATGTGGGACTGGAACGATACCGCGAGGCGGAGCAAGAACTGGAGCATGCGACTCTCCTGGCTGGCTCAGCGGCGTGGGGTGGCCTCTCCGAAACGGAGTGCTTTCTGGCCGAGGCTTACCTGGAACAGGGGAAATTGGAGCAAGCCAGGGATACGGCGCAGCAGGCACTTGCACGAGGGATTCAGGCAGAGCAAAAGGAGTTCATTGCGAACGGCTGGCGCGTTCTTGGGAGAATCGCCATGCGGCTTGACTGCGGAAGAGAGCCCGCTGACTGCTTTTCGGTGAGCCTCCGTGTCTTTACCGAGATCAGCATGCCCGGCGAACAGGCCAGAACGCTATGGGCGTGGGCCACGCATGAACTCACCTCAGGCGACCCGGTGCGCGGCAAAGCCATGTGGCAGGAGGCGCGCGGCCTCTTTGAGCAGCTAAATATGGTCCAGATGGTTCAGCGCATGGACGACTCACCGCTCTGGCCCACTGCGTGAGCCTCATCTCTGTTGACGCGCGCCCTCCCTGTGCTAGACTACGCGCGCCCGCGGGCAAACGCCCTCACTGAACAACAAAAAGGAACCCCTCATGGAACGAACTTTGATTATCCTGAAGCCCGATGCCGTGCAGCGCGGCCTGACCGGGGATATCATCCAGCGCTTTGAGCGGCGCGGCCTCAAGGTCGTGGCGCTGAAGATGCTCCAGGTCGAGCGCAGCTTGGCTGAGGAGCACTACGCCATCCACCGCGAGCGCCCCTTCTACAGTGGCCTGGTCGAGTACATCATCTCCAGCCCGGTCGTCGTCATGGCGCTGGAGGGTAAGAATGCCGTCAAGGTAGCCCGCCAGAGCATCGGTGCCACCAACCCGGCCGAGGCCGCGCCTGGCACCATCCGCGCCGATTTCGCGCTGGAGATTGGCCGCAACCTCATACACGGCTCCGACTCGCCCGAGAATGCTGTGAACGAGCTGGCCCTCTGGTTCAACGAGAGCGATTTCGCACCCCACACGCGCGTCAGCGAGCCCTGGCTGTACGAGTGACGGTCAGTGATCAGCAATAATAAAGCCCCGCCACACGGCGGGGCTTTATATTTTCCGAAGTTAGGCAGTGATAAGCGCCTGCACCTCAACAAGATGATCGTGTTCGTGGACAGCCATCAAGCGAACCATCTCGTCCAGCGTGATGGGGCCGCGCTCCTCGTGCTGCCCCGTTCGCGACCAGGCCTCTTCGGCCAGCCCATTCAGGCGAGCGAGCGTGGCAGCACGTTGCACCTGCCGCGCCGTCAGGGCAGGGCGGAGCTCCGCGCTCTGGTGGTTGCGCTCGCGCACATAGATTTCCTGATCGTAGGATTCCAGGAAGGGATGCTCCTCCGTCACGACCAGACGAACTCGCTCATCCCACACCTCAATGGCGTCCAGCAGGTGCCCAAGGATTTCTTTCGCGCTCCACCCCTCGGCGGGTTGGCGGCACAGCAGCGTCTCTTCCGTGTCCAACAACGTTTGTAGCACAGGCAGGGTTTCAGAGAGCCCCCGCAGGGCATCGTGTCGTTCCATGAATCCTCAAATAATCTATTGGATGCGTAGCACCACAGGCGCGTCATCCCAGAGCTTCTCCAGATGGTAAAACTCGCGTTGAGCACGGCTGAAGAGATGAACAATCACCCAGCTGTAGTCTAGCAGGATCCACCCCGATTCGGGGCTACCCTCGATGTGGCGGGCCTTCATTTCATAGGTCTCAGTCATGGCCTGTTCCATATTTCGGACCAGGGCACGTAGTTGTCGCTCGTTGTCCGCCGTGGCGATCACAAAATAATCAGCAATGGGAGATAGCTGACGCAGATCCAGCATTAAAATGTTTTCGCCCTTGCGATCCTCAAGGGTGTTGACGATCGTCCTTGCCAACTCTACAGCGTCCAGATGTGCCTCCTTGTCTATGGTACCTATCTGTGGATGCGACGATTCTAACATAGCCTGCCCTCCGAAACAAGGTTTTTTCAGCCTGTGGGTTGAGAAAGACTCAGAGCATGGATTGTGCCGCGCGCGTGACCTTCTGGAAAGGGCTGTGTTATAATGGCCCATCATCAACTAACAACTCATTCGTAGCAGGAGCGCGCCCTGTGTACCTGAATTATTTTCTTGCTGCCCTGTTGGGATACTTTTTCGGTGCTTTCCCAACGGGCTATATTGCAGGTCGGATGATTGGTCATGTGGACGTTCGAGAGATGGGAAGCGGCCGCACTGGTGGCACAAACGTACTCCGCTCGGCTGGTCGGAACGCCGCCATCGTGACCATCGTTGGTGACATCGCCAAGGGTGCCTTGGCCGTTATCGTAGCCCGCCTGATCTGGGATGGGGATCCCATGGCCGCTGCCCTGGCCGCCATATTCTCCGTCATCGGCCACAACTACTCTGTCTTTCTGAAGTTCAAGGGCGGGGCTGGGACCATGACCGCCGCAGGCGCGCTGTTGGCTCTGCACCCCGTGGTGCTCGTCCTGGCCGCCCTCATTCCCCTCATCATGACGTACATCACGATGATGACCAGCATTGGCTCCCTCCTCGGATCAGCCATCGGGCTACTCCTGGGCGTCGTCCTGGCGTGGAACGGCGACATCCCCTGGGAATCCCTGATCTTCTTCGTTCCCTTCTTTCTCCTGAGCTGGTACTCGCATCGCCCCAACCTTGCCCGCCTCCGGGCTGGCAACGAGCGTCGCATCGGAGACAAGGCCAAAGCCCCCTCGTGAGTAAAACGTAATGCGTAAAACGTAACTGCTTCTGACGGAATTTGTGGTGAGTCCAAAGGCGCTGAGCAATGGCCCTCTCCCCCGGCCTGCGGCCGCCCCCTCTCCCGACGTCAGGAGAGGGGGAAGACC
>JACCSL010000223.1 GCA_013812995.1 Ardenticatenales bacterium
CGTCCATATCGTCGGCCAGGGCGCGCTCCATCGCGGCAATCATGATGTCAGCCGTCGTTGAGCCCCCGCAGCCAAAGACGCGGTAGGCCCCGAAGGTCACGTTGGGGGCCACGCCCTTCACGCCGCCATTGGCACCGATGATGCCGGCAACGTGGGTGCCGTGACCCTGGCAGTCATCCGGGTTCGCATCCGGGCTGATGGTGGGGTTGTAGGTGGGCGAGGCAGGATCGTTGTTGAAGGCATCGCCCACGAAGTCCCAGCCGATGGCAACACGGCAGCCAGGGCCGAAGCAGCCACCCAGATCGGGATGGTGGTAGTCCACGCCGGTATCCATGACGGCCACGCGGATGCCCTGCCCCATGTAGCCCAGCTCCGACTGCGCAATATCCGCGCCACTCATGGCGAGCGCGGTGTTCATCTCGGGCATGTCCGAGGGCAGAATCTCGGGCAGCGCGAAGGTGGCGACGGGGTAGATGGCCTTCACGCCGGGCAGACGAGAGAGTTTACCAAGCTCGGCAGCCGTGGCCTGCACGGAAAAGCCGTTCCAGAGCGTATCGAAGGCAAAGCGCTCGCTGTAGTTCAGGTTGGCCCGGCGCGCGGCCTGGCGGAACGTCTCTTTCTCCTGCTGGAGCGTGGCGCGGCTCGTGCCGTCCGCCGCAGGGGCGTTGGCAAGCTCGACAAACCACAGGCTGGGCGTCTCGTCCACCATCGCGCCCGTCTCGGCAGAGGGGGCAGGGGTGAGGGGCTCCAGAGCGTCGGGCTCCTGCGCCAGCGCCAGCGGGCTGAATGTCATCAGCAGGATAGCGAGAAGCAAAAGTATATTCGTGATTTTTCGCATGAGTTCGGTCGTCCTTCCTTGCAGATAAACGCAAAGGGGGTGAGTGATAAAAATGACAATCAGGACGAAAGTCCTTTTGGATGGGTAACATTGTGCCAAGTTTCGCAAGCAATAGCAACGGTAATCTCCACGAAAAAATCTTCTTATCGTTGTTCCAAATCACTTATAAAGTAGCTTTCAAATATAGGACTTCGGGCTGAATCTTCTGCCACTTTGGACTTACCTTCCCTTCGTGCTAGTATGGAACGCGCTCCCAAGACGGGGCGTATTTTTGTTTTACGGAGCAGCGAGGAATCAATTCTGTCAGCGACCCACGGGTGAACCTCGTGGGCTTGTGTTCGCACAGGCCCGAGCTGACCATTGTCTGAGCCCTTCGAGGGCTACGTTATCTGGGTCACGACACCCTGGGGTGCTTGCCAGTCCCAGGCCCTGTCGTCTATCGTTAAACACTCTGAGGGTCTAGGATAGTGCGGTGGACACGGGTGCCCTTTGGGCGAAGCCCGGATAACCTTGACGAGCCAACAGTAGGCGCTTTTAGGCGGCACACATTACCTGCGCAAGCAGAGGGTCTTAACATGAACAAAGTCTTTGTGATCGATACCAAGTTTCAACCGCTGGCTCCCTGTCACCCCGCTAAGGCGCGCAGACTACTACGCGCCGGACAGGCTGCCGTGCATCGCACCTACCCGTTCACGATTGTGCTCTTGCGCACCGTGGAGGAACCTGTCGCGCCCCCGCTACGGGTCAAGATTGATCCTGGCAGCCACGTCACGGGCATCGCCATCGTCCATGACGCGACGGGCGAGATCGTCTGGGCGGCAGAGCTAGACCATCGGGGGCAGATGATTGTTGCCAGCCTGTTGACGCGGCGCGGGGGGCGCCGGGGTCGCCGTAGTCGCAAAACGCGCTACCGCCAAGCTCGTTTTCTGAACCGTCGCCGCCAGGCGGGCTGGCTGCCCCCCTCCCTGGCGAGCCGTGTCGCGAATGTAGTGACGTGGGTTAGGCGGTTGCGGCGCGTCTGCCCGATTCAGGCACTGTCGATGGAACTGGTGCGCTTCGATACCCAGGCGCTCCAGAACCCTGAAATCAGTGGGGTCGAGTACCAACAAGGGACGCTGGCAGGTATTGAGACCAAGGAGTACCTCCTGGCGAAGTGGGGGCGTCAGTGTGCCTACTGTGATGCGCAGGGGGTGCCACTGGAAGTGGAGCATATCGTGGCACGGGATCAAGGGGGCAGTCACCGCCTTAGCAACCTGACGCTCGCTTGCGTCCCCTGCAATCAGAAGAAGAGCAATCGCCATGTGCGTGAGTTTCTGACGCACGACCCATCCCGCCTGGCGCATATCCTCTCCCAGGCCAAAGCGCCTCTGAAAGATGCCGCCGCCGTCAACAGCACCCGCTGGGCCCTGTATGAGGCGCTCCAGGCCACGGGGCTGCCGGTGGAAGTCGGCAGCGGCGGGCGGACCAAGTGGAATCGCACCACGCGCGGCCTGCCCAAAACACACTGGCTAGATGCGGCTTGCGTGGGGGCCAACACTCCCGAGACGCTGTGGACCTCGGAGAGGTTGCACCCGCTTACCATTCGGGCGACCGGCCACGGGTCGCGGCAAATGTGCACGATGGATAAGTATGGCTTCCCACGTACGCGCGCCAAGCAGGCCAAGCATGTCCACGGCTTCCAGACGGGCGACATCGTGAAGGCCGTTGTGCCAAGCGGGAAGCACCAGGGGGTCTATGTGGGACGTGTGGCCGTGCGCGCCACGGGCAGTTTCAATATCCGCACCGCCAGCGCGTTGGTGCAGGGCATCAGTCATCGTTACTGCCGCCTGCTGCATCGTGTCGATGGCTATGCCTATCAATCCAAAGTAGAGGCCCACGCCGATACGGGCAGGGCTTTTTCAGCGCCACGCCCTTCCTCCCAAGGCTCAAGCTCGTGGGCCTCCGGGCGCTATAGTCTATGAAGGTTGCACTGGTCCATGACTGGCTCAATCAGATGGGTGGGGCAGAGAATGTCCTGATTGCGCTGAAGGAACTCTTTCCCGACGCGCCCCTCTACACCTCCATCTATGACCGCGCGCGAATGCCTGCTATCATGCGTGGCTGGGAGATTCATACCTCCAGCCTGGACCGGATACCCGGAATCTACCGCAACCATCAGGCCGCGCTTCCGCTTTACCCCTTCGCCTGGGAACAGTTCGACTTCTCTGCCTATGATGTAGTGCTTTCGAACAAATCCGGCTTCTGCCACGGCATCATTACCCCGCCGCAGACGCTTCATCTCTGCTACTGTCTCACCCCCACGCGCTACCTCTGGAGTACCGAGGGTTACCTTCAGCGGGAGGGCGTGGGTCGCCTGCGCCGCACGTTGTTGCCGCCTGTGCTCACGGCGTTGCGCCTCTGGGACCAGAACGCGGCGCAGCGCGTGGACCGCTTTGCCGCGATCTCGCGCGCGGTGCAGCAGCGCATCGACAAGTTCTACGGGGCGGACTCGACGATTATCTACCCGCCCGTGGACACCCATCGCTTCCTGCCCGGCGAGCGCAAGGACTATTTCTTCATCGTCTCGCGGCTCATTCCGTACAAGCGCATCGACCTGGCGGTAGAGGCGTTTTCCCGGCTGGGTCTTCCGCTCGTGATCGCGGGGGATGGCCGGGACCGGGCCGCGCTGGAGGCCACCGCCGGCCCCACCGTGCGCTTCCTGGGGCGCGTGAGCGACGAGGAGTTGCACCGCTGGATGGGTGGGGCGCGCGCCTTCCTCTTCCCTGGCGAGGAGGATTTTGGGATCGCGCCGCTGGAAGCCGCGAGCGCGGGCGTGCCCGTGATTGCCTACGCGGCGGGCGGCGCGCTGGACACCGTTATCGACGGCGACACGGGGCTCTTCTTCCACGAGCCTACCGCGGCCAGCCTGGCCGAGGCGGTGCGCCGCTTCGAGACGATGACCTTTGACCGCGAGCGCATCCGCGCCCACGCGCTGCAATTCGATGTGGCGGCTTTCAAGCGGCAGATTTATCGCTGGGTGGAAGCGGAACATATCGCCCATCAGGCCCGCCTTTCCCGCCCCCATCCCTTTGCCCAAAAGGACCCTTATGGAACTGCGTGAATACCTGCGCATCTTGCGCGAGCGCTGGTGGCTAATTCTGCTGTTGCCGCTGCTGGCGGCACTCTTCACAGTGCTGACCGCCCAGCCGACCCACCTCTCTTATACCGACACGCTCCTCTACTCGGTCTCGTTCCTCCCGGAGCCTCGCGAGGACATGAGCCAGGACCCGCGCCTGGGCGCGGTCC
>JACCSL010000303.1 GCA_013812995.1 Ardenticatenales bacterium
GCAGATCTCCCTCGACCTCACTTTGCAGAGCCGACTTGATCGTGGTGGGGGCAGGGTCTATCTTTGGCTGGACCTGCGCGTGGACATCGCTCATCAGCGAGGGGCTGTCGGCCAGGGCTTTCAGGGCATCGCCCCGGTCATCCTGCTCTGTATAAGGCGAGGGAGGATTGGGAATCGTGGTGAAGGAGGAATCAAAGACAACCGCTGAGCGGATATTCAGAAGTGTGATGTCCGCTGACGCGGTGTAGGTGGCTGGCCGAAGAGTCAGCCATAAGAAGGCCAGGGCGGCGGCGGTGATAGCCACGCCCCCAATCAGCCATCCATTTCGTATGAGTGCCCAGATAAAGGGGCGGAAGTCGATCAGTTCCTCATCCTCAAGCGGAGGATAGGTAGAGTGAGGTGGTAGAGAAGAGTGACCCATGCGATACTCTCACTATTGTGTTGATCTGGCGCGGTTGATAAGGATGGAGACGTATGGGGTATCCCAATACCTTGCACAATATGTAGTAGGAAGGAGTATAGGGAGTCCCATATTTAGTATAAGCTCCTGAGATTATATAGAAGAACTCACCAATTAACAACCCCCTAGATATTGTGTTTTTCTAAGTTTGAAAACCCATATATTGTGGTAGCTCTCTGTTCTCATGCGCGGGTGGAGCGCAGGAGCCGCAGAGGGTGCAAAAACTGCGCCCGCCACAGCGCAGGGCCATCGCTCACATTATACCGGGCCTGAATCCAGGGGCGCTCGGGAAAGAGCGAGCTGCGAATAAGCCGAAGCAACGCTTGTTCCTGGTCTACCATCGCGACAAGGATGAGGAAGCGGCGATGGCTGTACCCGGCTGATTGGGCCAGAAGCATCGCCTCGCCCAGCCTTAGCCGTTGAATAAGGCGTTGCTTGATGGGCGCAGGGGCGAGAGAAGATAACATAGCGGAAGGAATAGAAGTCCCACATAGCTCCTCTGCCAAAAGTAGCATCGTCCACACAGCGGTTGCCACCTGCCAGACTCTCGCCCGCTCGACGAGCTGCCCCCAGTGCAGCGGATGAGCCCGCACCAGCAGATGAATGTCGAGCAGGCTGCGCAGCCAGGGGGAACCGAATTGATGGTTGATTGCCTCGTGGATACAGAGATGAATCAGGAGATCTTCGGGGGCCATAACATGCGAGATCTGAGCATCGATCTGGATGGGTAATTTCCGACGCCAGATGCCTTGGTGATCGATTCTGGCTGCATGACGCAACCACTCACCACGAATGGCAGGCCACTGGAGTTCTATCAGTCCGGTGCCGGGCGCATCGCTGCGCAGCTGCTGCTCGCCGCCATACAACAATTTCAACGGCGGCGGGCGATCCTGTCGATCCTGAGGATGATAGCCCAGCCGCTTGAGAGCCTGAATGGCCTCGCCATACTGCTCCGGGCGAATCCATATATCCAGGTCCCCCTTGGGGCGACAGCGAGGGCTGGGATAGACCGTATGCGCTAGCGCCGCGCCCTTCATCAGAACGGTCTCGACCCCTGCCTGATTGAGGGCGGCAAGGATGGAGCTTGTTGCCTCCTGGTGCTGAAGCGCCTCGATGAGCGCCTCGCGATAGTAGCTCTCTTGCAAAAAAGTTGCTACCTCATTCGCCAGCAGAGAGAGAAGCCCCCGCTCCCGCAGGCAGTGATACACATACGCACTCAACCCTTGCAAACTCAGCCACTCTGCCTCGCCCAGAGTCATTGGAAACGCAGCAAGGTGTTTCATTATACCATCCATGTCCAGCCCGAGAAGGGTAGGAAGGAGGGTGCGGCAAGCGGCTAGCGGGGGCTCAGTACTTGGCATTCCCATTGCTGTGCCCTTGCGCATGGGTGACTTCTGGCTGGAGCAGCCCTGCCTGGGCCAGGGGGGCCTTTTCTGCTTCCTCGTCAGGGGAGTGGTACTCGGGAACGATCCTCTTCAGGAGCCGTCGGATGTCCTGGTTTTGCCCGGTACAGCCTGCGTCAACCAGTTCGTTCAGCCGTTCCTCCAGCGAGCGATCCACCTCAGCCTGGGTGGCGCTCTGCACGACAAAGATTTTTTCGTGGTGGGTGCGAGTGTACTGCTCCTCTTTGATGAAAAGTTCCTCGTAGAGCTTCTCGCCCGGCCGAATTCCCGCAAATTTGATCTCAATGTCTTCATCGGGCCGTAGACCGCTCAGTTCGATCAGATCGCGGGCCAGGTCAACGATGCGCACGGGTTCTCCCATATCCAGAACAAAAACCTCACCGCCCGAGCCGAGAACCGCCGCCTGCAACACGAGCTGGACCGCCTCGGGAATCGTCATAAAAAAGCGGCGCATGTCCGGGTGCGTCACCATCACCGGGCCACCCGCTGCAATCTGTTGCTTGAACAGCGGGACCACGCTGCCACGACTCCCCAGAACATTCCCGAATCGAACCGCTACATAGGCTCGCCCGTTGGCACGCGCCATCTTGTGAACGATGCGCTCCGCACAACGCTTCGAGGCTCCCATGACACTCGTGGGGTTCACCGCTTTGTCCGTTGAGATCATCACAAAGTTCGACACCTCATAGGCATCTGCCAGTTCGACGAGGTTGCGTGTGCCAAGCACATTGTTCGTGATGGCCTCACAGGGATTCTCCTCCATCAGCGGCACATGCTTGTGTGCGGCCGCGTGGAAGACAATCTCGGGGCGATGTTGCTGGTAGATCGCTTCCAGACGCTTCCGGTCCCGGATATCTGCAATGATCGGGACCAGGTTCAGCTCGGGAAAGCGCTGTTTGAGCTCGCCACAGATATGAAAAACACTCGTTTCCCCATGCCCAAGCAGGAGTAGCTGGTCCGGGTCAAACTGGGCAATTTGCCGACACAGCTCTGAACCAATCGACCCGCCCCCCCCCGTGACCATGATGCGCTTTCCCGCCATGAACTGGCGCAACGCATCGGTATTGGTCTGGATAGGGTTGCGCCGCAGGAGATCATCGATGTTAACCTCCCGTAGCTGGTTGATGCTGACGGTTCCCTCCAGCAATCCATAGATTCCTGGAATAATTCTGGTCTGGACTCCCGCCTGCTCGCACGACTTCACCACCTCTCGAATACTTCGACCGGGTGCCGTGGGCATCGCGATGATCACCTGCTGGATGTTATAGCGTCGGGCCATCTGGGTAAGCATGGACCGATCCCCCAGGACCTGAACGCCATAAATCTTCATCCCGTGCTTGGTGGGATCATCATCCAGGAACCCAATAACTTCCATCTCCGAGCGGGGGTTGTGCTGTAATTCGCGCAGCATCATGGCCCCGGCATCGCCTGCTCCCATGATCAAGATGGGTTTCGTTCGTGGTAGTGTTCCCTGGTAGAGGGGGCCGTAATGGGCACCCAGGCGAGCAATCAACCTGGGAATAGCAGTAAAGGCCAGGGCGAGAAGCAGGAAGATAAAAGGAATAGAGCGCGGCACAATAGAGGTGCCAGTCAGCAGATAACTACCCACCACGGTGATCACCCCTGCTACCACTGTCATCAGGGTCACGGTGCGGGCCAGCAGAACCATCTCCTCCACGGAAGCATAGCGCCAGTAACGGGCGTAGATACCCACGCGCCAGAAAAGCAAGGGAGCACCGAGTAGAATCGTCCCGATATAGAAGAAGAAGCCGGTCCAGTGAGACCCCAGGTCCAGCCTCTCTAATCTCAAAACGTAACTCAGGTAACATGCCAGCGAGAGAAAGATCAGATCGCTAAGCAAAAAATACCGATTGCGTAATACTTTCATCGGACCCTCACGACTCTGGAATAGAAAAGAAGCCTACAGGCTACTGGAGAGCGAGAATAAGTCAACTTTTGGTGCCTTACATGAGCCAGAACGCAAATAAACGGTGCTGCGCTGACATTGAGCACACATTACATGGCATGGGCTCTGGGGATATCAGGTTAAGACCGAGGCGGTGGCGGACTGTGCTTTCTCATGGGCTGCTTGAATCGCTGCCACGACGCGTTCCAACTCTGCCTCCGTGAGGTTCGAGCCCGAGGGCAGACAAAGCCCATACTCGAACAGCCGCTCGGCCACATCCCCGGCCACCGCCTTGTACGAGGCAAAGATGGGCTGAAGGTGCATCGGCTTCCAGACGGGTCGGGCCTCGATATTCTCTGCCTCTAGCAGGAGTCGAACCGCCTCACGATCCATCCCGAACTGCGTGGGGTCGATTGTAAGGCAACTCAGCCAGCGTGTATGCCGACCCCAGGGAGCCTCCGGCATGAACTCGATACCGGGCAGGTGCCCCAGCGTGCTGCGATAATACTCGAAGTTGCGTCGCCGCTGCTGCACTCGCTCCTCCAGCACCTGGAGCTGACCGCGACCAATCGCGGCCAGGACGTTGCTCAGCCGGTAGTTGTATCCGATCTCGGTGTGCTCGTAGTGGGGAAAGGGGTCCCGCGCCTGCGTTGCCAGCTTCCGCGCGTGCTGGATCAGAGCTCGATCCTCCGAAACCAGCATTCCCCCCCCCGAGGTCGTGATGATTTTGTTCCCGTTGAAGGAGTAGATGCCCGTGTGTCCAAAGGTGCCGGGCGTGCGCCCCTTGTAGGTGGTGCCCAGTGCCTCCGCCGCGTCCTCGATCAACGCCACTCCATACTCCTGACAGAGAGCCAGGATGGGGTCGATGTCGGCGCTCTGACCGTAGAGGTG
>JACCSL010000308.1 GCA_013812995.1 Ardenticatenales bacterium
TCGGGAGAGGGGACACGGAGCGAAGCGACGTGGGGGTGAGGGCGGCGGGTGGCACGCTTCCCCTCTTCCAAACCACAAATTCCGTCAGAAGCAGTGTCGTTGCCGTTACTTTTGACTTTTGACTTTCCCCTTTTAGGGGCCTACTTGGTGACCTTTGACTTTTGACCTTTCGTTCTACCTCTCCCGCCACAGCGCCAGCAACTCTCTCTCCCGCTCCCGTGTGAGACAGGCTTTCCACTCGTGGCTTTCGGGGCGCGTGTTGGCCCAGGCGAGCGTGTCGCGAATGGTTTCCTCCAGCGGGCGGTAGGTGAGCCCGGCGGCGATGGCCTTGCTGCAATCGACGGTGCCGAACAGCTTCATGGCCTCGGGCACCCACAGCGGCAGATCGCTGAAGGGAGCGATGTTGTTCGCCAGGAGAAATTCCTCGCTGACCCAGGTGAATTCGGAGACGCTCGACGAGACGCGGCGGCACGTTTCTAGCAGCTCGCGCATGGGGAGCAGTCGCTCCGGCCCCGTGGCGTGGTAGATGCCCGTCTGCTGTGCCTCGACCAGCCGAATGTTCCACTCGGCCAGGTCGCGCACGTCGATGACCTGGACGGGCTGCTCGGGGTTGCCCGGCGCGAGCACCTCGTTGTCCTCCGCCACGCGGTAGGGCCAGTAGGTGAAGCGATCCGTCGGGTCGTGCGGCCCCACGATGAGCCCTGGCCGAACCACGAGCGTGCGCCCCGGCATGGTCTCCTCCACCGCGCGCTCACAGAGCACCTTCAGTGGGCCGTACGTCTCCCCGGTGACCTCCTCCACCGTCTCATCTTCCATCGTCTCCAGCGCGCTGTTCTCCGTGGCCCCGACCTCGGCGCGATCCGCGTAGACCGAGATGCTGGAGATGAGGGTGTAGTGGTCCACCGCGTCCGCCAGCAGCGCCGCCGTGGCGCGGGCCGCGCGCGGGATGTACGCCGTGGTGTCGATCACCGCGTCCCAGCGCCGCCCCTCCAGCGAGGCCAGGTCACCGCCACGGTCGCCGCGCAGCTTCTCGACCTCGGGGAAGAGCTCTGCGTTGTGCTTGCCGCGATTGAACAGCGTGATCTCATGGCCGCGCGCCAATGCCGCCTCGACGAGGTGCAGCCCCACGAAGATCGTTCCCCCCAGAATCAGTAATTTCAAGATGAAGATTCCCTTATCTGTTTTGTTGGGTAGTGGCTTGAGTTCTCAAGCCACTACCCTTGATGGTCTACCACTCCAGGCTGACTTCCATGCTGGGCGCGCCGCTGGCCCACGCGCCGTTGGGGTCCACCAGCACGAGCCGGACGACCTGCCCGGCCTGGCGGCGCAGGTTCAGCGGGCGCTTGCCTCCCTGCCGCACGAGGTCGGCCAGCCGCACCCTGGCGCGGGGCGCAGACAGGTCATCCAGGAAGATGTGAATTGCCAGTTCCGAATCGAGGTGTTGCGCGTCGGGGGTGCCATCGGGGAAGCGGAGCGTGAGCCCCGTCAGCGTGGCATCGCCCGGCAGCTTGCCATTGTCCTCGCCGCGCGTGGAGTCGAAGAGCAGCGCCTCGCTATTGACGAACTGCGGCGTCCCGGCGAAGAGGGCTGGCCCGGAGGCGGCTCTGTTTTCCACGAGGACTTCATCATCAAGCTCTTCCTCGGTGGCTCCCCGCCAATCGGGCGCGTCAGCGGGGTTCTCCGCCGCCTCTTGCGGGGCTGGTTCGGGCATGGCCCCGCTCGTCTCCTTGCCGCCACCGAACAAATTAGAGATGCCACGCGCCAGGGCATCGAGCGGCGAGCCGCCCTTGGCCTTCTCGTCGGCTCGTCGCGGCATTATCGCCTTCTTCGCCATTCTTGGCGCGATGCCTGGCGGGGACATGGGCGCAGGCATGGCCCCGGCCGTGTAGCCCACGGACTGTCCTCCATAGCCTCCGACCCTTCCTGCCGAGGCCGCCCTTGTGACGAACTTATCCGACCAACCGCTGGGCAGCGCGTTGGCAACCGTCACGGTGCCATCAATCTCGTTGCCCGCCTCCTTGCGCACCGCGACGAAGGCTGTCTCCGCGCTCGCCAGGCCATACTCCAGCGCCTCGCGCACCAGCAACTCCTTGAGCGCCCCCGTTGCGTCCTGCCGCACGTTTTCCGCATAGAGCTTGCTCTTCGTAGGCGCGGCCAGTTCCTTGTCCGGATCGTAGCCCAGGCGGCGGAGCTGCTCGTTGAGTTGCTCCCCGCTGTACATGGAATTGATGAGAAACTCCAGCCCCAGCACGCGCCGCGCCCCGAAGAGCGCCTTCAGCGCGGGCAGCTCGCTGGCTGCCTCATCGACCCGTAGCGTCGTGCTGGCAACCTCGTGCCCCTCGGCGGCGACGACGCGGAAGCGTAGCTCGTTACTCTCGCCGCGCGGTACGCGCCCCGCCACCCAGATGGCCCGCCCGGCAGGCAGGTCACCCAGATCAATCGCACTCCAGCCGCTCTGGCTGCCCTCCCGCACCGTGCGCCCGGTGGCCTTGGCACCAGGCCGATCAATTTCGAGGCGCAGGTTTGCCAGAATGGGCTCCGACCAGTCCGCCAGCACCTCGTCGAGCGCGGTGGTGACATCGCCCTCGTCCGGGTTGCTGGTCAGGAAGCGCGCCACACCGCCGCCCCGGTCGGCCAGCTCATTCGCCAGGAAGGCGTTCGGCGCGGCATCAATGCAGATGACGCTGATGCGCCGCGAGTCGGGCTGTTGCGCGTTCTCGTCGGCCAGCCGCAGGATGCGCCCCTCGTCGCTCACCTCCGCGTCCGTGACGATGAGGACGTGGCGGGATTTGGCATCTCGCGCGGGCTTCATGTCCAGCGCCTGCTCCAGCGCCACACCCAGCTCCGTGCCGCCCATGTCGCGATGCTTTTTCAGGAAATCAATCGCCTCCCTGCGCATCTGCTCCTCGGCCTTGCGGATGGCCTTCGCGAACCAGAAGGTCGTATTGTGGAAGAGGCCCAGGTTGAAATGGTCCTGCGCCTTCAGCCCGGAGAGGAAGCTCTCGACGGTCCAATCCGCCGCCTCCCACTTCGCGCCATCCATCGAGCCGGAGTGATCGACCAGGAGCATGACCTCGCGCGCCACCACACCCCCGGCGTCACGCGTGGCGGGCGGGGCCACCAGTGCCATGAAGTACAGGTGATTCGCGTCTCTATCGTGATGGAGCATCGTCTGGAGCGAGGGGCGCTCCGCCTCCTGCGCGGGCAGCCAGCGCAGCACGAAGTCCCGGTCGGGGAGCACCTCGCCCTCCTTCAGCGTTACACGCAGCCCGCGCGTGCTCGCGCTCACATCGAGTGCGTGGGTGGGGCTCTGCGCCTCCCCGCCGCCGCGCAGCAGCAGTTCCAGGGAGAAGCGATGACCGGGATCGCGGAGAATTGCCAGCGGCTGCCCCTGCGCGTGGCGCGAGGTCAACTCATCGCTACGCACGTAGCGGGGCGAGGTCGTCAGGGGCACACGCACCGTCCAGTGACTGCCCTCGCGTTTGGCTAGCTGGACATAGGAGGTCTCGACCAGAATTTCCTGCCCTGGCTGGATACCCGCGACCGCCAGCGTAAACACATCGGGCGATTCGCGCGTGGCGAGCACCGCCTGGAAGCCCTTCTGCTTGGCCTCCGCGTACTCCGCCTCGGCCCGCTCGCGCTCCTTGAGTTCCGCATGAATCTCTACATCGCCGAAGCGCACCCGAACATGGCTGACCGCCGCGTCACCCGGCAGCGGGAAGCGGTAGAGCGCCTCCAGCGTCTTGTCACACTGCTCCGCGCTGTAGCCATACGCCTGCGCCAGTTGCATCGCTGCCAGCGGCCCAATGATCTCGCCGCGAAGCTCCGTGCGCTTCAGCGGGACAAACTGCGGCGGCGCGCCCTCCTCCGGGGGCTGAACCTCCAGCACGCCAATACCATCGGCACGCGAGTTCTCGTAGGATGCGGGGTTGAACATGGAACGCTCCTTTCGGGTGGGTATGGCTTGGGAGGCCCTCTCCCCGGCCAAAGTATAACGCTGGGCGGGATGTTTGTCCCGAAATAGTTTGGCCCCGACGCGATTCATACCGCAAGGGTACGATTTAGCGAAAGTCATGGTTCTGCGAGCATGGCCCTCACCCCCACTTCGCTTCGCTCAGTGTCCCCTCTCCCGAAATCGGGAGAGGGGCGGCTGAAAGCCGGGGTGAGGGCCGCCCCGCAGAGCGATTCGGACTTTTGAACTGCCTTGCATCCCCGACGCGACATCATTTGACGCTGGTAGACAGCCCTGCTTCACCGCTTTTATAATTTCAAGGTATCTGCGCCTTGCAGAGCAATCCTGTTGGATAGGAGAGTTTTTGATGAAACTTCCAAGAGTACGTCCCATCATCGTCGCTTTCGCTGTTGTCATTGCGTTGTTCATTTTCGTTGGCCTCACCTGGCAGCCAGAGCAGGCCAGCCGCGAGGGGAACGTGGTGACGCTTATCGCCCCCGCCTTCCTTGGCGCGGCCAGCGCCGCGCCCGATGCGCCGATGGCCTTCCCTGTGGACGAGGCAGGCATCTCCGCCTACTTCAAGGCATCCTCCACGGTGGACCTGGCCCAGG
>JACCSL010000325.1 GCA_013812995.1 Ardenticatenales bacterium
CTTGATGACTCTGAAGAACATATAGGAACTCTTCGCACCTTCTATCGTCTCAATCCTACCCTGCGCGACTCCTTTGGGCTGGTAGCCGAGGAGCAGCGCACGGGTGCGACAGCCCTGCTGCTTCCCACCGGGCAGCAACTGACCACAGAACGGGGCATGGAGGGCATCTCTGAAAGCACCCTCGCCCCCCCTAACATGACGAGCCTGGAGCGGGGCGAAACGCGTCTCACTCTGGATGGGGCTTCCTATCTGGTGCGTCAGGCTTCTGTCACCGGGACCGCTGAACCTGGTACGCTTGCCCAGCTAGGGTGGCGGATACTCGAACTAGAGCCGCTCGAGACGATTCTGGCTCCCGTCGGTCGTCAGATTCGGCTGACGATTCTGCTAGCACTCGCTATCGCCGGAGCCGTGGCCGCCAGTGCCTTCGCCGGCGGACAAATCTTGACCCGCCCTATTCTCACCTTGAACGAGGTTGTCACACGCTTCGCGACAGGCGAGTTGAGCGTGCGAGCCCCCATCGAGCAGGAGGATGAGATCGGCGAGCTGGCTACCTCCTTCAACAGCATGGCGGAGACGCTGGCCGACCGCGAAATGCATCTGGAGGAGGCAAGGGCCACCGCCGAGCACGCCAACCATGCCAAAAGTTCGTTCCTGGCGGGGATGAGTCACGAGCTGCGTACGCCGCTGAACTCTATCATTGGCTATGCCGAGATTATGATTATGGGGCTCAATGGGCCACTCAGCGATGAGATGAAAGAGGATGTGGAGGCCATCCATTCCAGCGGCAAGCATCTTCTCAGTCTGATCAATGATGTCTTGGATCTGGCAAAGGTGGAGGCAGGGCGCATGAAGCTCCAGTATGAGGAGGTCAATGTGCCCACCCTCCTCAAGAAAATCCACGACAATAACGTTTCGCTGGTTCGCAAGAAGCCAGTGGAATTCAAGATCGAGGCCAGCGAGGAACTACCTAAATTACCCGGCGACCCGATTCGCCTCACCCAGATTCTGAACAATCTCGTCTCGAACGCTATCAAGCATACCGAGGAGGGAAGCGTCTGTCTGCGTGCCCGGCAGGAGGGGGAGTGGATGGCGCTCTCGGTCGAGGACACAGGCGTTGGTATCAGCCAGGAAAATATCGGCGCGATCTTTGATGAGTTCAGCCAGGTGGATCGCTCAAGTGAGCGGCGCGCAGAGGGTACGGGGCTCGGGCTCCCTATTACCCTGCGCCTCATCAAGTTACATGGCGGCACCATTGATGTTCAGAGCACCCTGGATGTGGGCAGCACCTTTACCGTGAGACTTCCCCTTCACCCACCCTCTGAGGTACCAGGGACAGAAGCAAGCAACGAGAAGGCCCCAACAACCTCCTCTGCGTCTGCGCGCTAACCCGGCTTTATGTCTACCCCCAGGACAGTCATCATTGGTGCCGGCATCGCAGGGCTGACCGCTGCCGCCCTCCTTGCCAAGGCGGGCCATGAGGTGACAGTGCTAGAGGCCCATGTGGACCCGGGGGGCTGTGCCGCGACGTTCTTTTATAAAGAGTACCACTTTGACGCCGGAGCCACCCTGGTAGGCGGTTTTCAGCCTGGTGGTCCTCATGATGTGGTCGCCCAGCGGCTGGCGATGAGCTGGCCCGTGAAACGTGCCGAGCCCGCCCTGTGCTTTCACTCTCCGGACGGAAGCCTGACCCGGTGGGGCGACGCAGCTGCCTGGCGGGCCGAGCGACTCCGCGCCTTCGGGGGTCGCGCAGAGCGATTCTGGCGCTCCCAGGAACAGGTGGCGGCTCAACTCTGGCGCTTTGCTGCTTCCCTCGCGCCCTGGCCCCCTGGAAACGTGCAGGAGTTTGTTCGCCTGAGCAGTCATCTCCTGCGCCAGCCGACCCTCGCCACGCTGAGCCCTCTGCTTTTCAGCAGTGTGCAGGGCTGGATGAAGGCATTTGGGGCAGGGGGGGCGCTGCTTCAGCAGTTTGTGGATGCCCAGTTGCTTATCTCGGCCCAGGCAGCGGCCCCCGCCTGTATGGCGCTCTTCGGGGCGGTGGCGCTGGACCTGCCACGGGCGGGCGTTTTTCATGTGCGCGGGGGCGTCGGGGGGATTGCCGAGGCGCTGGCAAAGCAGGTGCACGCTCTGGGGGGGAAGATTCTCTACAAAGCAGAGGTCACGCGCCTGGAGGCTACAGCAGGTCGCGTCCGACGGGTTCACACGCGCAAGAAGGGCAGCTTTGAGGCGGATGTGGTCGTCGCCAACCTGACCCCGTGGGACATCGCGGCGCTGCTGGGTGAGGATGCGCCTGCCAAAATGCAGCAGCGCGTCCAACAGCTACCGCCGATGTGGGGTGCCTTTATGCTCTACCTGGGGGTCGACGAGGAAGCTATCCCCCCCGGTTTACCCGCGCACCATCAATTTCTCCAGCAACCCGGCCTTCCTCCAGGCGAGGGCAACAGTGTTTTTCTAAGCATTAGCCCGAGCTGGGATACAGGGCGGGCTCCGCCAGGGCAGCGTACGCTTACCCTGAGCACTCATACGCGGGTAGCTCCCTGGTGGGCCCTGTATCAGACAGGGGGAGGCCAGGATGACTACGAGGCACGGGTCGCGCGTTACAGCGAGAGTCTGCTGCGGCCAGCGGAGCAACTCTTGCCCGCGTTGCGGAGCCATATCCGCCTACAACTGCCCGCGACGCCGGTGACATTCGAGCGCTTCACCCACCGCCATCGAGGCTATGTGGGTGGATTTCCCCAGCACTCTCTGTTTGCGACACTCCATCCTCGCCTGCCCGTCGGAGGGTTGTGGATGGTAGGAGATTCGATCTTCCCCGGTCAGAGCACCGCCGGGGTCACGTTGGGTGCCCTCCGTGTTGCCCAGGCCATCCTTGGCGAGAGCCCTGTGATGGAATCGACAGGCCAGTCTGTAAGTCAGGTTCATTGAAAAAGAATTTCCCTTCCCAGCGGCGTTTGTATTTGTGACCGTGCCCGAGTAGCATCCCATCTACCCCAAAAGCGACCTTCACTAGAGTGAGATAGAGCGAGCCTCTGATGGTATTTGATCCTGACCCCACAGAGCCCATCCACGCCCTCCCCAACAGCACCTATGTGGTGGAAACACGAGTGGGCCGTGTGCTTGTCCACTGTCCGCCCGAGACGTTAAAGGAGCTGCTGGCGCATGGTCTGACACCTCCTACGATCATCTTGCTGCCTCCCGATATACCCCCTGGCCAGCAGATTGGCTCAAGCGGCTTTGTTCATCAAGGCATCAATTATGCCAGCGTAGAGTTCCTGCTCTACACCAACTTCTTTGGACGGAATGAATGCACGACTCTCATTACCCCGACAAAGGCCCAGGCCCGACGGATCCGCCAGTTGCTGATAGAAACAATCAGCGGCCCCGAGGACATTCGCGACTATGGGCCAACACCCTGGCTACAGCAGGAGTGTGCGGCAGTAGGATACTCTCCTGCTCTGGGTCGCGCGCCCTCCGTCGATGATCTGGCGCACATCATCAGTCTGGAGGAGCAGGGAGGGCTTGAGGGCCTTGATATTACCATCGAGGGGGATTATTTTACCTTCTACCAGGATGGTGAGTTTCTCGCGGCGATTCCCACGATCATCAGCGATAGCCCGCGCCCCCTGACGATGGCCCCGGCGCGGCCACTCCTCCGCCACGAACTCACGGTACAGTTCATCGGCGGCAGCGACGGCTTCGACCCCTTTGGGATTACGACCTGCTTTCTCGCCTATCTGGGTAAACAGGGGGCCACGCGCGCGACGCTCTTTGATACGGCAGCCTACCTGCGCATGAGACTCGGGGCCCTGGGTGTCTCGCCGCCGCAAATCTCCGAGGTGGTTCTCTCCCACCTGCATGAGGATCACCTGGCGGGGCTTCCCGAGTTGCTGCTGATGGGCTCGCAGCGGGTGCGACTGCTCACCGCCGATGTCATCCATACGAGCCTGCTGCATGTCCTGAGCGCGATGCTAGACCTCCCCGAAGAAGATGTGGGGGCGCTGTTCGACTATTACCCCCTGAACCCCGGGGAGCCGGTGGTGATCAATGGCCGTCACTTCGAGTCGATCTATGCGGTTCACTCGATTCCCACCATCGCGGTACGCGCCGAGTCTCTCTGCTACTCTGGGGATATGCGCTATGACGAGGTATGGTTCGATGAGTTGGTCGAGCAGGGCGTACTCAGTCCGGAGCGCCGGGACGCCCTGGTGAATTTTGCGGATGGCGCACAGGTTCTCGTGCAGGACGCGGGGGGTGGCCCGGTCCACACAACGATTACCCCAGAGACGCTCAAGTCGCTCACGGCCAAGAGTCAACGCGTCATTCTGGCCCATACCAGCAACCCCGAGTTGCTCACCGAGCACCCAGGGCTGGCAGCCTATGTGGAGATCGCGCACAGTGGTCACATCAGTGCGATGGGCGATCTTGTCGGGAGCGTAGAGGCGGATGAGTGGGTCGAAACGCTCTCGGCCTGTCCTCTCTTCGCACGTCTCCCCCTGGAAGAGCGCGTCCTGCTGGTAGAGAAGGTAAAGTTGGCTGAGTGGGAAGAGGGAGAAACCATCATCTACGATGGGGAGCCGGTGGACGGCTTTACCTATGTGGTTCACTCCGGCCTGGCCGAGATATGGATCAATGGGACGATGTTGATGGCCGCCGGGCGCGGCAGTAGCATCGGGGAGCGGGGCGTGCTGCTGGGGGGAGATCGCTCCAGCACCATTATTGCGCGCGGCCATGTACAGCTTCTGGGCCTCTCCTCCGATATCTTTCAACCCATCGCGGAGCGGCTCGGCCTGCGCGCGGCCCTGGAGCGCGCCGACTGGCTATGGAAGCAGCCGCTCTTCAAAACGTTGCTCTGGGCAACCCTGCTCGATCTGGCATTGGACTTTCAGCCGCAACAGTTCCAGGCGGGAGATGTCCTCTTCGGGGCAGGCGAACCTGGAGAGGAGTGCTATCTGCTGGTTCAAGGAACTATCCGGCTAACGACACCAACCGGCGATCTACTGACCGACCTGACGGAGCCAGGTGAGTTTTTTGGGGGGCTGTCGGCGTTCTATCACTCGACCCGCTCCGCGACCGCCCAGGCATTGATTCTAAGCGAGGTCTGGGTTCTTCCAACGCTGGCGCTCCAGCGGCTCCAGATGGTCTACCCCAACATCCTGTTTCACCTTCGCATGGTCGAATCGAACCGACGGAACTAGCGAGGGCGAGGAGGCGGAGATGATTGTGCTTCCAACAGGAACTGTAACTTTCCTCTTCACCGATGTGGAGGGAAGTACTCATCGTTGGGAGCGCTTTCCCGACGCCATGAAAGCCGCGATGGTACGCCATGATGAGCTGCTACGCCAGATCGTGGAGCATCACGGGGGGCAGGTCTTTGAGATCGTGGGCGACTCGGTGTGCAGCGTTTTTACGCAGCCCTCCGATGCCCTGGCGGCGGCGCTGACCGCGCAGCGCGCCCTGCTGGCCGAGGCATGGGGCGAGGCTGGCCCGCTGCGTGTCCGCATGGCCCTGCACACCGATCAGGCCGAGCGGGATGAGGATGGCTATGTCAGCCTCCCGCTGAACCGCGTCTCTCGCCTCGTGGCGGCCGGCCACGGGGGGCAGATTCTCCTCTCGGAGGCAACGGCAGAGCAGTTGAAGAGTATGGCCCTGCCCGATGTCGCGCTCCGGGATCTGGGGGCACGACGGTTGAAGGATTTGCTGCACGCCTTCCATATCTACCAGATTGTTACGCCTGGCCTACTCCACACATTTCCCCCGCTCCGCACCCTGGATGTTCGCCCCAGCAACCTCCCGTTGCCAGGTACCTCCCTGCTCGGGCGGGAGCGCGAGCAGAGCGACCTCTGTGCGCTCCTGCGCCGTCCGGAGGTGCGGCTCGTCACGATGACGGGCACGAGTGGGATTGGCAAGACGCGCCTCGGCCTCCAGGTCGCCCACCTGCTGCTGGACGAGTTCGAGAACGGCATCATCTTTGTGCCCTTGGCTCCCGTTCGCGACCCCGAACTGGTTGCCCCGGCCATCGCTCAGGCCCTGGACTTGCAGGAAAGCAGCGGCCAATCGCTGATCGAGCGGCTCCAGGAGCACCTTCGAGAGCGGCAGGTGCTCCTTCTGCTCGACAACTTCGAGCATCTTCTGGGCGCGGCTCCCCTATTGACCACTCTGCTGGCCGTCGCCCCCCACGTAAAACTGCTGGTAACGAGCCGGGAGGTGCTTCACCTCTATGGCGAGCGGGAGTTTGTGGTGCCTCCCCTTCCCCTTCCTGCCCTCTCTCCCCTGCTTGAGCCCGAGGCGCTCAGTGAGTATGCCGCGATTCGTCTCTTTGTGGAGCGCGCACAAGCAGTGCGGGCCGACTTTGCGCTCACCCCCGAGAATGCCCGCGCCGTGCTAGACATCTGTGCGCGGCTGGATGGTCTACCCCTTGCCATCGAGTTGGCCGCCGCCCGCAGCAAAATCTTTGCCCCCGAAGCAATCCTGGCCCGGTTGACCCACCGTTTCAGCCTGCTGACTGGCGGCTCGAAGGATCTACCCGCGCGCCTCCAGACGCTGCGCCAGGCGATTGATTGGAGCCATGAGCTGCTGGAGGCGCAGGAGAAGCGGTTGTTCGCGCGATTGGGCGTCTTTGTGGGCGGGTGTACCTTGGAGGCGGCGACCACGGTATGTACCCTGGCAGCAGACCCGGCGCAGGATACGCTGGAAGGGATGATTTCGCTGGTGAACAAGAGTCTTGTCCGGCAGGAGGATGGCCGCGAGGGCGAGCCGCGTTTCACACTGTTAGAGACCCTTCGCGAGTACGCGCAGGAGAGGCTGGAGGAACGGGGAGAGAGTCGGCTCATCCAGAATCAGCATCTGCGCTTCTTCCTGCGGCTGACGGAAGAGGCCGAGCCGCAACTCCACGGCCCCGATCAGCTTCGGTGGCTGGATGAACTGGATGCGGAGCACGCCAACCTGCGCGCGGCCCTTGCCCATGCCAGGGAGCACGAGGCAGAAGCCGGGCTTCGCCTGGCGGGGGCGCTGGCATGGTTCTGGTATGTGCGCGGCTATTTCACGGAGGGGCGGAGCTGGCTCCAGCAGTTGCTGGCGCGGGTGCCAGAGCCAACCACCGTTCGAGTGAAGGCGCTCTATGGGGCAGCCGCTCTTGCACGCTGGCAGGACGAGTATGATGAGGCACACACTCTCTGTGAGGAGAGCCTGACGCTCGCGCGGACCTTGGGGGACAAAGTGGGCATGACCTGGGCGCTTTATGAGCTAGGGGTGCAGGCAGCGCATCAGGGTGAGTACGAGCGTGCGCATCGGTTACATGAGGAAAGTCTGGCTCTGAAACGCCAGTTGGGTGATCAGGTGGGCATTGCCTGGTCGCTGCACTCGCTCGGGCGCATGGCCTACCTGCAAGGACAGTTGACACAGGCGCGCACGCTGCTGGACGAGAGCCTGGGACTACGGCGCGCGCGGGGGGACAAGAACGGGATTGCCTGGCTGCTGCGGACGTTGGGCGAGGTGGCCTACTCGCAGGAAGACTATCCGGCGGCAACGGCCTGGTATCAGGAAAGCCTCGCCCTCTTCCGCGAGGTGGGGAGTAAGGTCGGCAGTGCTTTTGCCCTGGATGGGCTGGGAACCATCTGTCAAGGGCTGGGTGACACAGAAGAGGCAGCGTGCTTTTTCCTGGAGAGCCTCATGCTCTGGCGAGACCTTGGCAATACGCCCAGCGAGGTGACCTGCCTGCTACATCTGGCGGAGATCGCCGTGAGTTATCGAGAGGTCGAGATGGCCGCCCGCCTCCTTGGGGCAGCCGAGACCTTGCTCGAAACGATGACAGCCCCACCCCCGCCTGCGCTTCTCACGCAGTACGGCCAGGGAATGCGGCTGATTGCCCGCCACCTGGATGAATCGGCCTTTCAGCACAGTCGGGAAACGGGCAAGCGGGTAACGCTGGAGCAAATTGCCTGGGATCTCCGCCAGATAGTGGAGAAACAATAAGTCAGGCAACCGAGCAAACCCGATTTCTACCCTCTCGCTTGGCCTGATAGAGCGCCTCATCCGCGTGCTGGAGGAGCGTGCGCAGAGAAGTAGGCTGCTCTGGAGAGGCTTCCGCCACGCCCACGCTCACCCGCAAGGAGAGCGTCCTACCATCCTTGAGGAGCAGTCGGCAGGCAGCGAGCCGCTCGCGTACCCGCTCCGCAATAGCGGTCGCATGGGCGCGATTGGCATCTGGCAGCACCATGAGGAACTCCTCGCCCCCCCAGCGACCCAGACTATCATACGAGCGGATAGCCCCAGCCATCGTTTCTGCCGCGAGCCGCAGCGCCTGATCGCCGATCAGGTGACCGTGCTCGTCGTTGACCTCCTTGAAGTAATCCAGGTCCAACAGGGCAATACTGATGGGTTTATCGGTGCGCTGGGCGCGGAGCAATTCTTTCTTTGCCAGCTTCATGATCGCCTGTCGGTTGAACTGCCCCGTGAGAGCATCGCGACTGGCAAGGAGTTGCAGGCGATGAAGCGCCTGGCGTAGCCGCTTCTCCAGAGTGACGGTGCGCTCGCCGATGGCAACGCGGGCGCGCAGCTCGTCCAGGTCGCAGGGCTTGACCAGGTAATCATCGGCACCCGACTCCAGGCCATGGACCAGAGCCTCGTGGCTGTTGCGGCTTGTGAGGAGAATGCAGTAGGTATAATGAGGCAGGTCGGCGGCGCGAATACGTTGAATCAGCTCCGGTCCCTCCAGCTTCGGCATACTCCAGTCAGAGATGATAAAGCGGAGGGCATGTTCCTGAAGCATCGCCCAGGCACTCTCGCCATCCTCCGCCTCAAATACTTGATGACCTGCATCGGTCAGTTCTTCCTTCAGTACGTCGCGAATCATCGCGTCATCGTCCGCGATCAAAATTCTCATACGTCCTCCCTTCCGGGGCGGTGGCTGGGATGTGTCGGTTACGAAAGCCGGCCAGGCATTGGGAGTAATGGAGCGTACTCTATTTTATAAAGCAGCGTGGGGCGGGCTGTCTCGTGTCTCTGTAAAGTGCATAAATCGCGCCACGGATAGCATTTTTTGCTATCCGTGGCGATATTGGTGCTGAATTGCGCTACAGTTCCGAGCGATATCGTGTCAGCCGCAGGCCATTTCCTGTGACGAGAAGACTGGCCCCGTCATCGGCAAAGACCGCCATCCAGAGCGTGGTCCAGCCGGGGATCGCCAGGAGCATGAAGATCAGTTTCACCACGATGCTGAAAGTGATGTTGTGGCGAATGGTCCGGTTGGCCGCGCGGCTCAGCGCCAAGGCGAAGGGTAACTTCGTCAGGTCATCGGCCATCAGGGCTACGTCCGCGACTTCCAGCGCCTGGTCCGTCCCTGCCGCGCCCATCGCGATGCCCACCGTGGCGGCCGCGAGGGCCGGCGCATCGTTGACGCCGTCGCCCACCATCGCCACACTCCCCCACTCCGCCTGGAGCGCGCGGACCGCCTCGACTTTCTCGTGCGGCAGCAGCCCGGCGCGCACCTCGTCCACGCCGACCTGCGCGGCCACGGCACGGGCGGTACGCTCGTTGTCCCCGGTCAGCATCACTGTTCGAACGATGCCCAGACGACGAAGGGTGGCAATGGCCTGCGCGGCCTCGGGACGCACCTCGTCGGCCACCGCGATAAGCCCTATCGTCTGCCCATCCCGCTCCGCGATCATCACGCTCTTACCCTGCTCCTCCAGCAACGTTAAGGTGTCGCTCTGGGCTGGGTCGAGCGTCGAAATCAGAGCGGCATTCCCCACGCGGATACGCTGCCCTGCAACGAGCGCCTGTGCCCCGCGCCCGGTCAGCGCCTCGAACTCCGTTGCCCCCCTCCGAGCCAGGCCGCGCGTGTCCGCGTCCCGCACGATGGCCGCCGCCAGAGGGTGCTCGCTCAGCCGCTCCACCGCTGCAACGAGTGTCAGCAACTCGTTTTCGCTCAGGTCATCAAAGGCGATCACATCGGTTACTGTTGGTCGGCCTCGGGTCAAGGTGCCCGTTTTGTCAAAGGCAATCGTCCGGACAGAGCCCAACGCCTCCAGATGGGCCCCTCCCTTGATGAGAACACCGTTGCGTGCCGCGGTCGAGAGTGCCGAGATGATGGAAACGGGTGTCGAGATGACCAGCGCGCAGGGGCAGGAAATTACCAGGAGCACCAGGGCGCGATGAATGCTCGTGCTCCAGGCCCAGCCAAAGAGCAGCGGGGGCAGCAGGGCCAGCAGAAGCGCGCCAACGACCACCGCCGGGGTGTACCACTCCGCAAAGCGGTCCACAAAGCGCTGCGCTGGCGCGCGCCGACTCTGTGCCTCCTCCACCATCGCGATGACGCGCGCCAGCGTGTTGTCCTGGGCGCGGCGGGTGACGCGCATTTCCAGCGCCCCCTGCCCATTGATCGACCCGGCGAAAACCTCGTCGCCCACCTCGCGCACCACCGGGATAGATTCCCCCGTGATGGGTGACTGATCGACCGCCGAGAGCCCGGCTACGACCAGCCCATCCATCGCGATGCGCTCGCCGGGACGCACCAGCAGCCGGTCCCCGATACCAAGCTCCCCCACCGCGACAATCTCGGTGGCCCCCTCGGGGAGCAGGCGCGTGGCCTCGTCCGGGGCGAGCGCCATGAGGGAGCGAATGGAGCGGCGGGCGCGCTCCATTGTTATACCCTCCAGCCGCTCGCCAAGCACAAAGAGCAGCACCACGGCGGCCCCCTCCGCGTACTCCCCGAGGAGCAGTGCCCCCACCGCTGCAATGGACATCAGCAGATCGACGGTCAGGCGACGCGCGGCGATGGCCTGGCGTATCCCGGTCAGGGCAATGTCCCAGCCGCCGAGAAGCACCGCCAGCGCAAAGCTTGCCTCGGCCACCCAGGGCGCTGCCCCGAGGAGCAGCGCAAAGATGCCCACCAGTGTCGCTGCGCCCCCTAGCAGGAAGGGTCGCCACTCGCGGGAGAAAGCCCGGCGCTGCCAGCGCTGGCTGCGGCTCGCATCGTCCTGGCGCAGCTGCTGCTCCTCCTGCAC
>JACCSL010000381.1 GCA_013812995.1 Ardenticatenales bacterium
GCATTGTGGACCGGCTGGAGCGGTTGAGCCTGGTGGAGCGAACGCGGAGTTTGTCGGATCGGCGCGTGGTACTGGTATATCCCACCCCGCAGGCGATTACCCTGCTGGCTACCATCAAAGCCACTCGTGACCTGATGATGCATCAACTCTTCGAGAGCTTCGAGGATGAGATGCTGAGTCACCTGGATGAACACCTTGAACAACTCTGGCGGGCCTTCGAGGGGCAGGCGCGTGGGTCCAACCACACCTGCCAGAGCCCGTCTCCTTAACCCTTACCGACCTATTTTGAAATTGAAGGAGAGCTACATGTCCAGCATACCCAACTTCCAGGCGGGCGTGATCCCGATGATCATCGAGAGCACCGGGCGCGGTGAGCGCGCCTACGATATCTTCTCGCTGCTCCTGAAGGAACGCATCATCTTCGTGGGCTCCGAGGTCGAGCCGAACATGTCGAACCTGATTGTTGCCCAGTTGCTCTATCTAAACCGCGAAAATCCGGAGCGCGAGATCCAGATGTTCATCAACTCGCCCGGAGGCGTGATCTACTCGGGGATGGCGATCTACGATACGATGCAGCACATTGAGGCTCCCATCTCTACCATCGCGGTGGGTATGACGGCAAGCTTCGGGACAGTGCTCCTCACAGCAGGGGCCAAGGGGCGGCGCTATGCGCTGCCGCATGCAACGATTCACATTCACCAGCCGCTCATCATGGGGCGTGGCATCAGCGGCCAGGCCAGCGATCTGGACATCCAGGCCCGAGAGATTCTCCGCCTGCGCGAGCGCCTGAACAAGGTGCTAGCCCTTCATACCAGCCAGAGCGTCGAGCAGATCGAGAAGGACACAGACCGTGACCGCTACTTCACGTCGCAGCAGGCGGTGGAGTACGGGCTGATCGATGGCATCATCGGGATGGACCAGTTACAGGGGGGCGAGACCGTCAAGAACAGCCTCAGCTAACAGGGATTTGGCTCTCGGAAGCGGGCGGGCAGCGTGAGTTGCCTGCCCGCTTTTGTTCACATCGGCAGAACGGTATCCAACTATGGAAGACTTCAAACGCCTCTTGCAGCTCGCGTACCCCCACCGCGTCCGGTTGCTGTTGGCGACGTTTATTCTGGGACTCGGTACGCTGCTCAACCTTGCCATTCCCTTCAACCTGCGCCAACTGGTGGATGGAGTCTTCAACGAGGCGGGGCGCGCCCAACTGAACCAGACCGCCGTGACTCTCCTTGCTATCCTGCTCCTCCGCATGAGCAGCGGGGTGATGGCAGGTTACCTGCTAGAATGGACCGGAGAGCGCATCGTGGCGGACCTGCGCCGCCGCCTCTTCGCTCACCTCATTCACCTAGACCTGCGTTTCTTCGCCGATACGCGAATCGGGGAAATCACCTCACGGATGAGCAATGATGTTTCCGTGATCCAGAACGCGGTCACCTCCACGCTGATCGGTGTCATCGAGCGGGTGCTGCTCGCAACGGGGTCGCTCAGCATCATGTTCCTGCTGAACTGGCGTCTGACGCTCGCTATCTTCGTCACTATCCCCCTTGTGGTGCTCTCATCGCGCATCTTTGGGCGTTATGTTCACCAACTCAGCCGCGAGGTACAGGAGCGGTTGGCAGCGGCGACCAGCGTCATGGAAGAGAGTTTAGGGGCCATCCGTATCGTAAAGATTTTTGTGCGTGAGCCGCACGAGGTAGGTCGCTTCAACCACGAGATTGAGAGTCTTTTCGAGCGGGTGCGACGCCGTGCACGGCTTCACGCCCTATATGGTCCGCTCGTCTCGATGCTGTTTGCGGGGGCGATGGTCCTGGTGCTGTGGCTGGGCGGACAGGAGGTTCTTGCAGGGCGGCTGACACCTGGCAAGATGATTGAGTTCCTGCTCTATGCCTCCTTCATCGCCAGCTCGGTCAGCGTCTTCAGCAGCGCCTACACAACCTTCAAGCGCGCTATCGGTTCCACCGAGCGCGTCTTTGAATTGCTGGAGCAGGAACGGGAAATTCGTGTTCCCGAAGCGGCAGCGTCCCTGGCCCCAATGCGTGGGAGCATCCGCTTCGAGCATGTCTCATTTGGCTATGACCCGGCGCTGCCCGTCCTGGAAAATCTCAGCTTCGACATTGCAGCGGGCGAGGTGGTAGCACTGGTCGGCGTGAGCGGCGTGGGAAAATCGACCCTCATGGACCTGCTGCCCCGCTACTACGATGTCACCAACGGACGGATTCTGATCGACGGGGTAGACATTCGGGAGGTTAAGCTGGCCAGCCTGCGCGCGGGGATTGGCAGCGTACCCCAGGAAACCTTGCTCTTCGCGGCGACCGTAAGGGACAATCTGCGCTATGGACGGCTGGAGGCGAGCGACGAGCATCTGATAGCAGCGGCCCGCGCCGCGAACGCCCACGATTTTATCCAGGCCCTGCCGCAAGGCTATGATACTCTCGTGGGGGAGCGCGGTGTCAAGCTGTCGGGTGGGCAGCGGCAGCGCATCGCGATTGCACGGGCCTTGCTAAAAGAACCCGCCCTGCTGCTGCTGGATGAGGCAACCTCCTCGCTGGATAGCGAGTCAGAGCGGGCGGTGCAGGTTGCTCTGGACGAGTTGCTAGCTGAGCGAGGCCGCACCACCCTGGTTATCGCGCATCGCCTAAGCACCGTCCGAAGCGCGGACCGCATCCTCGTTATTGCCCCAGTGGAGGGCGTTGGGCGGCTGGTCGAGCAGGGGTCGCACCAGGAGTTACTCGCGCGGCGCGGGGTGTATCATCAACTCTACACTATGCAATTTCGGGAGGAAGAAGCGGTTTTAGTGGTCAACCAGCAGACGGACGAGCTCCTTCAAGAGAGGCTGTAACGATGTGGGCATGGCGAATCGGCTCTGTTCAAGGGATTGATATCAAGATCCACCTGACCTTTCCCCTGGTCATTCTCTGGGCTGCCACCCAATTCGGGAGCAGTCCGCAGTATGTACTGTTTGGTACCCTGCTCGTGCTGCTCCTCTTTGGGTGTGTGCTGCTGCATGAGCTCGGGCACGCCCTGGTGGCGCGCTACTATAACCTTCCTGTCGAAGACATCACGCTGCTGCCCATCGGTGGTGTGGCTCGCTTCCGTGTGCTCCGTGATAGCCCCAAAGAAGAGTTGGCTATCGCCCTCGCCGGGCCATTGGTCAACGTTGCAATCTCCGTGCTTCTCTTCCCGCTCCTCATCTGGGGGTTGGATCTGCTAAATCGCGAGATGCTGTCAGAAGTTTCAGCGCGCACGGGCAGGTCGGAATTCCAGGTCGCGTTCGCCCTGATGGGCAGCGCGCTGCGGCGGCTCTCCTTTGAGGGGGCGCTGGTTTATCTCTTCTTTGCCAACCTGATGTTGGCCCTGTTCAACATGATCCCCGCCATGCCGATGGATGGCGGGCGGGTGCTTCGTGCCGTGCTGGCGATGGCACTGCCCTACAAGTTTGCGACAACGATTGCCGTGCGGCTGGGTCAATTCATTGCCCTTCTCATGGCCTTCTGGGGGTTGCAAGGGGGCAACTTTGGCCTGCTCCTCGTTGCATTCTTTGTCTTCGTCAGCGGGGGCGCAGAGATTCAGCGCGTCGCCCTCCGCGAGGTGCTGCTGCGCGGCCAGGTTCGAAGCTACATGATGGAGGGATTGCCCATCAACCCCTACTGGAGCCTCTATGCCGTGCGGCTCCTGGCGCAGCAGAGCGGCCAGCGCGCCTTTCCCGTTCTCCTGAATGGAACATTGCTGGGTCTGCTAACGGTTCGAGAACTCCACCAGCACCCTGCCTCGGAGACTGTCCAGGATGCGATGGTGGAAGATTTCTCTATCGTACCGCCTGAGCACACCCTCTATGATGCACAGGTTACCCTCCAGGGGGAAAATCATTTTGCTGCCGCCGTTATGGAGGATGGGAGGCTGCTGGGTCTGCTCTCTCTGGAAGATATTGATCGCGCCTATCACTCCTTGCGGCGGCAACCCCAGATTCAATGGGCCTAGTCGGCGCGCTCAACCTCGCTCATACACCTCCGGGTTGACCGGGTTAGGCAATCGCTCGCCGCGCAGGCCGGCCAGCAGATTGTCTGCGGTAAGCTCTGCCATCTTGTTGCGAGTCCCAATGCTGGCACTGGCAATGTGTGGCAGGACGATGACATTCTCCATGTGAACGAGCGGGTGATTGGGATCAATCGGCTCCGGGTCGGTCACATCCAGCCCCGCCCCGGCGATCACCCCCGCCTGGAGCGCCTCTGTCAGAGCATCCTGGTCCACCACGGGGCCGCGCGAGGTGTTGATAAGCAGCGCACCTGGCTTCATCTTGCGCAGCTCCGCTGCCCCGATCAGGTGGGTGGTTTCTGGCGTGAGGGCGCAGTGGAGCGAGATAAAGTCGGACTCGGCGAGCAGGGTATCCATCTCCACCTGGCTTGCACCGAGCAGGTCGGCCTCCGGCACGGGGAAGAGATTGGTGTAGAGAATGCGCATGTTGAACCCCTGGGCCCGTCGCGCCACCGCCACCCCGATACGCCCCATCCCGACAATCCCCAGGGTTGCGCCGTAGAGGTCCGGCCCGAGCAGCGTCATCGGCCCCCAGGTCTGCCACTTTCCATCACGAACATACTGCTGTCCATCCCCCACGCGCCGCGCCGTGGCCATCAGGAGCGTCCACGCCATGTCGGCGGTCGTCTCTGTCAAAACGCCGGGCGTATTCCCAACGGGGATACCGCGTTCCGTCGCCGCTGGAATATCAATGTTGTCGTACCCCACGGCCATCTGGGCAATGACCTTGAGATGAGGCGCGGCGTCCATCACCTCCGCATCAATCGGGTCCGTCAGGAGGCAGACCAACCCCTCACAGCTCGCTACCTGCCGCAGAATCTCCTCCTTGGGTGGGGGCATCTCCCCTTCCCAAACCACTGCCTCCGTCTCCGCCAGAATCCGATCCATTCCAGCGGCGGGGAGAAGCCGCGTGACATAGACTCGCGCTTTCGCCATCTGCTTGTTGCTCCTTTTGCTGTGACTCTCAGGACAATGATTGTAAGAGTGTCGAAAAGAAGATGCAAGGAAACAAGCGAAAATAAGTCGCTTGTCAGTTGACGCATAAAGAAGGGCGCATTATGCTTGGGCCATGTTTGAGCCGCCGCCTTACACCCTACCCAACCTCACAACCCGCTGGCTCGGTCAGCCTCTCTTTTTCACCCGAGAGGTAGACTCTACCAACCGTCTCCTTCGTGAGATGGCAAGAGAGGGTGCAACGTCAGGAACTGTCATCCTGACAGAGTATCAACATCTAGGTCGAGGTCGACAGGGGCGAGGGTGGAATGCACCACCAGGGAGTAGCCTGCTTCTCAGCATCCTGCTACCGCCGCCCACCTCTAGCGAGCGTTATCCCCTGCTACCGCTCGTGCTGGCCGTTGCAGTCGCTCGTACCCTGGAGAACCATCTTGCTCTGGAGCCCGCCATCAAGTGGCCGAATGACGTGTTACTGGGCCAGCGAAAGTGCTGTGGGATTCTGGTCGAGAGTGATTGGACAGGTAACGTGCCGACCAGTGTGGTGGCGGGGATCGGGCTGAATGTCAATCAGGAAGTAGACGCCTTTGAGACCCTTCCAGAAGCCACCAGTCTGCGACTGGTGAGAGGAACTGGGGTTGAGCGAGGCCCCTTATTGGCAGAACTTCTCAATGAGACGGAACGCACGTACGATACCTTCCAGAAGGGGTGGGAGCCTCACGAGGCGTGGCGGAAGCGGGCAACGCTCCTTGGTCAGCCAATTCTGGTTCAACCAGCGCAGGGTGCCCCCTGGCGAGCTACCGCCCTGGATCTGTCCCCCGACGGCAGGCTGCTCGTCCAACGAGAGGATGGGCAGCAGGAACAGGTCCTGGCAGCGGACGTCAGCATCCGATTCGAACCCTAGTGCCAAGAGGAATAATTCATGGATTACGAAGCCCTAACACCCAAGCACTGGATCTTCTTGATCCTGATACTTTTATTCTTCAACATTCTCTGCTTCGGGTGTGCCTTTCTGCTATACATCAATACTCCTTCATAGGATGGCGAATGATGGCCAGGATTCTGATCGTCGAGGACGAACCAGATGTCCGCACATTGAGCAAGAATCTTCTTGAGATCCTTGGTCATACGGTGGATGATGTGGGAAGTGGGGAGCGCGCCATGATAATGGTCCGCGCCCAGCACTATGATGTTGTGCTCAGTGATATTGGTCTGCCAGGGATGGATGGCTGGGCCGTCGCGCAGAATGTGAAGCAAGTCTCACCGCAGACGAAGGTAGGTCTGGTGAGTGGCTGGGAGATCCCCCCACAGCCGGAGCGGCTGCGGGCACAGGGGGTAGATTTCCTGGTGCCCAAACCCTTCGGATTGGACGAGATCGAAGAGGCCCTGGCGCGCTATTTTCCGTAACTGCCTGGTTCGGAAATTGGCGAGCACCCAGGGCCTGCGCGCGGGGAAAGGTGGGGTTGATGAGTATAAGATTCAAACAAAATTTAAAGAGAAGCATCAATAAACTCCTCTCCCCTTCTGGCTTTGCCATTGTGCGAAAGGCTACCTCGCCCCACAACATGGATGATGCCTTTCGGGCCATTGCCCAGCGAAACCATTCTTTCAAAACCGTGATCGATGTGGGAGCTTCCAATGGGTCCTGGACAGACTCCCTCATGAGATACTTTCCGCACTGTCAATACCTGCTGATCGAAGGTCAGTCGGTCCACAAAAAAGCCCTGAAGCAATTGGGGGGAAAATACGAAAATGTCCATGTTGTGATGGCGGCCGCCGGGGAAACGCGTGGTGAGATATACTTTGATATCGGTGATCCCTGGGGAGGCCAGGCCTCGTACACCCCATTTAAGACAAACAACATCCAGGTTCCTGTCACAACGATTGATCATGAGATAAAGTCAAGACCACTGCCCGGACCCTACTTGATAAAACTAGATACTCATGGGTTCGAAGTTCCTATTCTAAAGGGTGCCTCTCAGATTTTGAGCCAAACAGATGTGATTATCATGGAATGTTACAATTATAGAGTTGCCCCGGAGTGTTTGTTGTTCTTTGAGATGTGTGACTACATGAAGCAGTTTGGTTTTCGGTGTATCGACCTGGTTGACCCTTACAATCGGCCATACGACGACTCCTTCTGGCAGATGGATCTCGTGTTTGTCAGGGACAACAGACCAGAGTTTTCATATTCACGCTATCGGTAGACCCCTGATCCTCAGAGGAACGCAAAAAGGCACCTTATGGGTGCCTTTTTTGAATGCTCCAGCAGGGAGTCGAACCCTGAACCCCGAATTTAGGAGATTCGTGCTCTTCCTTTGAGCTACCGGAGCGCGCAACTGCCTCTGGCGAGAGTGAAGATTATAGCAAAAAGGGCTCTGATGTCCAATCATCAGAGCATTTTTTGTGTTTTCCAGAAGTTTTCCACAAAACAGTCGCAGCGATGTGGTTCAATAAGAGCAGATTTGGCAAGGCTATTGACTCGCCCGAACGGATGTGCTAGAATCGTTATACGTCGGGCATAACTAATGTTAGGATACGCGCAAGAGAGAGGCCATCATGTCAAAAACACGAATCAATCCATTGAGCCGCCGTCCCCGCAAACAGCGTCTGGTCGTGGCGGTGCGAGGGGCTGCTGGCTCCGGCAAGAGTGTCTTTGCCAGCAGTCTGGCCGATGCGGGGCTGGGTCGCCTCTGCTTCTTCGATGTGGAGCGCAAGGCACGGCTGCTCCCCGGCAGCGACGGCACGAAGTATGATGCCATCGAAATTCAGCATCCTGATGAACTGCCCGAATTCATCGACTGGGCGCTGGAGGGCGAGGGGCGCGAGCAGGGCTATGGCTGCTATGCACTAGACTCCTGGGCCATGTACTTCGGTCGTAAGCATCGCGATACCGTGCAGGCCGTGCGGGAGCGCAATGATGATCCCACGGCTGTGCCCAACGCTGAGGAACTGTCGAACGATCAGATGATCTTTCAGGAAGTTCTGCGCCGCCTCTGCATCGACAGTGGCGCTTGCGTGGTCATCACGGACCAGATTGGGGCCAAGGGCAAGGAGGAGCGCGAGGAGAACGAGATGGGCCAGGTGCTCCCCA